>JAYVRO010000377.1:0-16278 GCA_043776165.1 Rubrivivax sp.
GAGGTGCACTATGCAAGTCAACATCTACGAAGCCAAGACGCGCCTGTCAGAGTTGGTGGATCAGGCGCATGCGGGCCAGACGGTGATCATCGCCAAGGCCGGTACGCCGTTGGCCAAGCTCGTGCCGCTTTACGCTGGGCCCAAGCGCAAGATAATTTATGGTTTGATGAAAGGCGAGTTCTTGGAGTCTGCCGACTTTGACGACCCACTGCCTGATGAGTTGCTCGATTTGTTCGAGGGCAGGAGCGAGCCTTGAAGCTGCTGCTCGATACGCACATTTTGCTTTGGGTGATGCGTGATGCTGATGAGTTGAGTGCTGCGGCGCGGGCGATGATCGACCGCGCTGACGAGGTTTACGTCAGCAGCATTTCGCTTTGGGAAGCGGCCATGAAATCCGCAGCTGGCAAGTTGCCGGTGGCGCCGGTCGATCTGGAGGCAGCGGCACAGCGGGCTGGTTTCACGCCCCTGGCGGTGACCTGGGCCCATGCGTTGGCGGCACATGGCTTGCCGCCGCTGCACCGCGACCCTTTTGACCGCATGCTGGTCGCGCAGGCCGTGTGCGAACCCATGCATCTGCTGACTCACGACGCCACGCTGGCTCGCTATTCGTCGCTCGTGACCGTCGTGTGAAGTCGACGGCCAGCTCTGCATGCGGTGCTTGGTCGGATCGGTACGTTGGAGTTGATTTGATTTCCATTTCCTTGTGCTCGCGTGCCAGCGGGTGCCACTTGTTCACATGAACCAAAGCTCACTCCCCTTCGACGACATGCCACCGGCGGCGGCCGGTGGTGCGAAACCTCCTGACTTCCCGAGCCTTCCTGGCCTCTCACCTGAGTCAAGCCCCAACGACGCCATCCCCCTGGCCGCCTACGCCGAACGCGCTTACCTCGAATACGCGCTGAGCGTCGTCAAGGGCCGCGCGCTGCCCGATGTGAGCGACGGGCAAAAGCCCGTGCAGCGGCGCATCTTGTATGCCATGGAGCGCATGGGCCTGGCTTTCACCAGCGCGGCGGGCCCGCGCCCGGTGAAGAGCGCGCGGGTGGTGGGCGATGTGCTGGGCCGCTTTCATCCGCACAGCGACCAAGCCGCCTATGACGCCATGGTGCGCATGGCGCAGGGCTTTTCGCAGCGCTACCCGCTGGTGGATGGCCAGGGCAACTTTGGCAGCCGCGATGGCGACGGTGCCGCCGCCATGCGCTACACCGAAGCGCGCTTGGCGCCCATCACGCGTTTGCTGCTTGATGAGATCGACGAAGGCACGGTTGACTTTCAGCCCAACTACGACGGCAGCACCGAAGAGCCGCGTTTGTTGCCATCGCGTTTGCCCTTTGTCTTGCTCAACGGCGCCTCCGGCATTGCCGTGGGCTTGGCGACCGAGGTGCCCAGCCACAACCTGCGTGAAGTGGCTTTGGCGGCGGTGGCTTTGTTGAAGAACGACAAGCTTGGCGACGATCAGCTTTTTGCCCTGCTGCCCGCACCCGACTACCCCGGTGGCGGCCAGATCATCACGTCGGCGGCGGACATCCGCGATGCCTATCGCACGGGCCGTGGCAGCCTGAAAGTGCGCGCGCGTTGGAGCATCGAAGAGCTGGCCCGTGGGCAATGGCAATTGGTGGTGAATGAGCTGCCGCCAGGCGCCAGCACACAGCGTGTGTTGGAAGAAATTGACGAGCTCACCAACCCCAAGGTGAAGGCGGGCAAGAAGGCGCTTTCACCCGAGCAGTTGCAGTTGAAGGCCAGCTTGCTGGCCGTGCTGGACGCCGTGCGCGACGAGTCGGGCAAAGAGGTTGCGGTGCGCCTGGTGTTCGAACCCAAGAGCCGTGCCATCGAACAGGCCGAGCTCGTCACCACGCTCTTGGCGCACACCAGTTTGGAGAGCAGCGCGCCCATCAACTTGACGATGGTCGGGCGTGATGGCCGACCCACGCAAAAGAGCCTGCGCCAGATGCTCATGGAATGGCTGGAATTTCGCCAAGCCACGGTGCAGCGCCGCACTCAGCATCGCCTCGAAAAAGTGCTGGCACGCATCCACATCCTGGAAGGCAGGCAACTGGTCTTGCTCAACATTGACGAGGTGATTCGCATCATCCGCAACGCTGACGAACCCAAGCCCGCACTCATTGCACGTTTCACCTTGTCTGAGCGTCAGGCCGACGATATTTTGGACATCCGGCTGCGCCAGTTGGCGCGCCTGGAAGCCATCAAGATCGAGCAAGAGCTGGCTGACTTGCGCGAACAACAAGGCAAGCTTGAAGACATTTTGAGCAGCCCCGCAGCGCTCAAGCGCACGGTCATTAAAGAGATCGAGCAAGATGCCAAGACGCACGGCGACGCGCGCCGCACCTTGGTGCAAGAAGACAAACGCGCCGTGCTTGAAGTGCGTGTGGTCGATGAGCCCGTCACCGTTGTGGCCAGCCTCAAGGGTTGGGTTCGTGCCTTGAAGGGGCACGACGTGGACGTGGCCGCGCTGCAATTCAAACCCGGTGACGCGCTGTACGGCGCTTTTGTTTGCCGCAGTGTGGACACCTTGGCCGTGCTGGGCAGCAATGGCCGTGCCTACAGCGTGAGCGTGGCCATGCTGCCGGGCGGTCGCGGTGACGGCACGTCCATCACTTCACTCATCGAGCTGGAACCTGGCACGAAAGTGGCGCACTACTTTGCGGGCAGTGCCGACAGCCTGCTCCTGCTGGCCAATACCGGCGGTTTTGGACTGCTCGCCAAGGCAGCTGACTTGGCCGGACGGCAACGCGCGGGCAAGGCTTTTTTAACACTTGAGGTGGGTGAGCTGGTGCTGCCGCCTGTGGTGGTGCCAGCAACGCACACGCAGGTGGCGTGTTTGGCCATGGATGGCCGCTTGCTGGTTTTTGGTCTGGACGAGCTGAAAGAGCAAAACAAGGGTGGCCGTGGGTTGACGCTGATGGACGTGGATGCCAAGTCGCCGCTGGTGTCCGTCGCCACTTGCATTGACGCCATCAAGTTGTTGGGCGTTGGCCGCAGCGCCAAGCCCAAAGAAGATGTTTTGCGCGGCACCGTGCTCGCCGCATTTGCGGGCAAACGCGCACGCAAAGGGCGCAAGGTGGATGGCTTTGTGAAAGTGCTGCGGGTGGTTTGATTGCTGTGTTTTGTTGCACTTGAAACGAACTTAGTCCAGTAGACTTAGTTCACTCGATTGAACAGAATTGAACAGAGGCAGCACCATGGAAACAACAGTCAACATCCACGAAGCGAAGACGCATTTGTCGCGCTTGGTTGAGCAGGCCGCCAATGGGCACACATTCATCATCGCCAAGGCCTGCAAGCCGATGGTGAGGGTGGTCGCCCTGGCGCCCACTGAGCCCCTTACAAACAAGCCCAAGCTGCGAAAGTTGGGCTTCATGGTGGGCATGGGCATCGCCACAGCTGACATCAAACGTGACTTTGCTGCCGACATCGAAGAGATGTTTTACGGCCCCAACAGTGGCTTGTTCCCGGCGCCCGAAGCGAAGCAAGCCAAGTCAGCCAGGCCAGCCCAGCCAGTCAAGGCGGCCTTGCGCAAGACAGCCACGATGGTGAAAGCCAGCGCAGCGCCCAAGCCGACAAAAAAAGTCAAGTCAATCGTTAAGACCTGAGCATGTTGCTCGACACGCAGTTGTTGGTGTGGACGGCGCTGCACCCAGAGCGGCTCAGTGCCAAAGCCGTGAGGGCCATCTCCGCTGCTGTGGCGCCGCTGTCCTTCAGTTGGGTCAGCCTGTGGGAAGTTGCCATCAAGGCGTCATTGCGGCGGCCCGATTTCAATGTCGATGTTAAAGCGCTTCACGGGCAGCTCTTACGCAACGGCTTTTTGCCCCTCCCCATCAAACTCGATCATCTTGGTGGCGTCGTGAACTTGCCGTTTGTGCATCGCGATCCTTTTGACCGTTTGCTGATTGCCCAAGCCATCACTGAAGGACTGACCCTTCTCACCGCAGACCGTACGCTGGCCGCCTACGGCCCCGTAGTGAAGGTGGTTTGACGATGGCCCCCAAACACGGCGCACGACACCGCGCATGACACCGCGTACAACGTCGCGCGGCAGCCATGTGCACAGTGACACCTTGGTGACGCTAGTGTCTAGTTGCACAAGTCTGCGTTAGCACCGAGATCGGTTTGGCGCCCCGCGCGCGAGGCGCAAACCACAGCGATGCCCAGTGGCATCGCGAGGATTTGCAACGCCGCGCCCGGGGATGCCAAGCCGATCGAATGCAGCGAGACTTATGCAACTAGACACTAGGGCAGCGGGTGCGCCCCGATACCCGCCCCGCTGTTGCCCCGTTAGACTGCCGCGCACAACGACTCGGCCGCCCGCGTGATGCCTGAAGTTTGCAGCGCACGCCAAGCCATGGAGACACTGCGTGCAACCCACCGACATCGGCAACCCGGCCTACTTTCACAAGGTCGTTGACTGTCAATACGCGTGCCCCGCGCACACCCCCGTCCCCGAATACATCCGCCTCATTGCGCAGGGCCGTTACGACGACGCCTACATGGTGAACTGGGTGAGCAACGTCTTCCCCGGCATCTTGGGCCGAACCTGCGACAGGCCCTGTGAGCCCGCATGTCGCCGTGGCCGCGTTGAAGAAGACCAAGCTGCCAAACCAGAACCCGTGGCCATCTGCCGCCTGAAGCGCGTGGCTGCCGACAACAAGGGCGACGCCATCCGCGCCTTGATGCCACGTGCCAAACCGCGCAATGGCAAAAAGGTGGCTTGCGTGGGTGCAGGCCCAGCGTCACTCACCGTGGCGCGCGACCTGGCCGCACAGGGCTACGCCGTCACCGTGTTTGACGCCGAGAAAAAAGCCGGCGGCTTCATGTGGACACAAATCCCGCGCTTTCGTTTGCCCGAATCGGTGATCGACGAAGAGGTCGGTTTCATCCTCAACCTGGGGGTTGATTTCGTTGCTAACAAATCAATTGACTCGATGAGTGGGCTCATCGCACAAGATTGGGACGCCATCTTTGTTGGCTGCGGCGCACCGCGTGGGCGCGACCTGCAAGCGCCGGGGCGCTCAGAGGCTGCGGCCAACATCCACATCGGCATCGACTGGTTGGCGTCGGTCTCGTTTCAGCATGTCACCCAAATCGGCAAGCGGGTCATCGTGCTGGGCGGCGGCAACACGGCCATGGATTGCTGCCGGTCTGCGCGACGATTGGGTGCCAACGATGTGAAGGTCATTGTGCGCAGCGGCTTTGAAGAAATGAAGGCCTCGCCATGGGAAAAAGAAGATGCCATGCACGAAGGCATCCCGATCATCAACTTCCACGTGCCCAAGGCTTTTTTGCACACTGATGGCAAGCTCACAGGCATGAGTTTTGAGGTCGTCAAGGCGCAGTACGACGACAAGGGTCGCCGCAGTCTGGTGCCCACCGGTGAGCCTGAGGTGGTGTTTGACTGCGACGACGTGCTCATCGCTGTTGGTCAAGAAAATTCATTCCCCTGGATTGAGCGCGACAGCGGCGTGGCCTTCGATCAATGGGGCTTGCCGGTGTTGAACGTAACGACTTTCCAGTCCAGCGTACCGCGTGTCTTTTTTGGCGGTGACGCAGCGTTTGGTCCCAAGAACATCATCACTGCGGTGGCCCATGGGCACGAGGCTGCCGTGTCGATTGACCGTTTTTTGAACGCCGAAGACGTGGCCACTCGCCCGCCTGCGCACGTCAATTTGATGTCGCAAAAAATGGGCATTCACGAATGGAGTTACGACAACGCGATCACGAATGACTTGCGTCACAAGGTGCCTTGGACCCCTGCCGCAAAAGCCCTCGCCAGCATCAAGATCGAAGTCGAGTTGGGCTTTGATGCCGCCACCGCTTTCAAAGAGGCTCAGCGCTGCCTGAACTGTGACGTGCAAACGGTTTTTGCCGACAAGTTGTGCATCGAATGTGATGCCTGCGTGGACATCTGCCCCACCGACTGCATCAGCTTCACAGGCAATGGCGAAGAGGTCGACTTGCGTGAACGCCTGCATGCGCCGGCCAAGAACCTGACGCAAGACTTGTATGTGAGCAAAGCTTTGCGCAGCACCCACGTGATGGTGAAGGACGAAGATGTGTGCTTGCACTGCGGTCTGTGCGCCGAACGCTGCCCCACGGGTGCCTGGGACATGCAGAAATTCTTGTTCGTGACCAACAAAGCGGGGGCCACCAGTCGCGACTCGCAGGGGCACATCAAGTCAAGTGTTAATGCGGCGGGGGCCACGACATGAAGCGCATTGAAGCCACCAACGATTTCGTCATCAAGTTCGCGAATGTGAATGGTTCAGGCTCGGCCTCGGCGAATGAGCTTTTTGCCAAGGCCGTTTTGCGCATGGGTGTGCCGGTGAGCCCGCGCAACATCTTCCCCAGCAACATCCAGGGCCTGCCCACATGGTACGAAGTGCGCGTGTGTGAGCGCGGCTGGCTGGGGCGCCGGGGTGGCATCGACATGATGGTGGCCATGAACCCGCAATCCTGGGCGCAAGACGTGGCCGAGATCGAGTCCGGTGGCTACTTGTTCTACGACAGCACACGGCCCTTGCCGGCCTCGGCATTTCGTGACGACATTACCGTCATCGGTATGCCTGTCACGGCCATTTGCAACGCCACCTATGAAGACCCGCGCCAGCGCACGCTGTTTAAGAACATCATGGTGCTGGGTGCGCTGGCAGCCTTGATGGACGTCGACGAAGGCGTCATTGAAGCCTTGTTCAGCGAGCAATACAAGGGCAAAGAGCGCCTACTAGAGTCAAACGTCAGGGCCTTGCACGCCGGGCGTGGGTTTGCCAAAGACCACCTCTGCGCGCCGCAGCACCCCGGTGTGGGTTTGCATGTCAAGCGTGCCAATGCGGTGGGCGACGCCATCTTCATGGAAGGCAACGCGGCCGCAGCTTTGGGCTGTGTTTACGGTGGCGCCACGGTGTGCGCCTGGTACCCCATCACGCCGTCGTCGTCGGTGGCCGAAGCTTTTCAAAAGTACTGTGCTAAATATCGACACGATCCAGCCACTGGACAGGCGCGTTACGCCATCGTGCAGGCTGAAGACGAGATCGCGTCCATCGGCATCATCACTGGTGCGGGCTGGAACGGTGCACGCGCATTCACCTGCACCTCGGGCCCCGGCGTGTCGCTGATGACCGAGTTCATCGGCCTGGCCTACTTTGCCGAGATTCCGCTCGTCATCATCGACGTGCAACGCGGTGGCCCCAGCACGGGCATGCCCACACGCACGCAACAGGCCGACATCTTGAGCAGTGCTTATGCCTCGCACGGCGACACCAAACATGTGCTGCTGCTGCCGCAAGACCCCAACGAGTGTTTTGAGCACGCGGCCACGGCGCTTGACTTGGCCGACCGATTGCAAACGCCGGTGTTTGTCATGACGGATCTGGACATCGGCATGAACCAGCGCCTTTGTGCGCCGCTGCAATGGGACGAGTCGCGCAGCTACGACCGCGGCAAGGTCATGACGGCCGAAGAGCTTGAAGCTGGCAAAGACTTTGGCCGCTACAAAGATGTGGACGGCGACGGCATCCCTTGGCGGACGCTGCCCGGCACACACGAAACCAAGGGCGCCTACTTCACCCGCGGTACCACGCGCGACGTTTACGCGCGCTACAGCGAGGCTGGGCACGACTACATGGTTAACGTGCAGCGCTTGCTGACGAAATTCGCCACCGCCGCGCTCATCGTGCCGCAGCCCGTGGTGCGGGCAGCGGCCAAAAAAACCCGGCTGGCTGTCATCTACTTTGGCAGTACCAGCCCAGCCATGGACGAAGCACTTGAAGCACTTGGCGATGCTGGTATCCACCTTGACGCGATGCGCCTGCGCGCCTTCCCCTTCGCACCCAGCGTGGCTGAATTCATCGCTGCGCATGGCCAAGTCTTCATGATCGAACAAAACCGTGATGCGCAGATGCGCACGCTCTTGGTCACTGAGCTTGAAGTCGACCCGGCCAGGCTCACGGCCGTGCTGCATTACGACGGCACGCCGATCACCGCACGATTCATCACGGCGGCCATCACCAAGCATGTGCATGCCCTCGCCGTCACGCCGCACAAGGAAAAAGCCCGATGACCTACATCGCCAAACCCAAGCTGCGTCACCCCAGCTTGGTGCCCAACAAGGTGGGCTACACGCGGCGCGACTACGAAGGCAAGATCAGCACGCTTTGCGCGGGCTGCGGGCACGACAGCATCTCTGCCGCCATCGTGCAAGCCTGTTGGGAGCTGGACATCCAACCGCACCGTGTGGCCAAGCTCTCCGGCATTGGTTGTTCGAGCAAAACACCTGACTACTTTCTCGGCGCCAGCCACGGTTTCAACACCGTGCATGGCCGCATGCCCAGTGTGTTGACGGGCGCCAACCTGGCCAACCGCGAACTTTTGTATTTGGGTATTTCGGGTGACGGTGATTCGGCCAGCATCGGCTTGGGCCAGTTTGCGCATGCCATGCGCCGCGGCGTGCGCATGGTCTACATCGTTGAAAACAACGGTGTGTACGGTTTGACCAAAGGCCAGTTCAGCGCTACCGCAGACCGTGGCAGCAAGAGCAAAAAAGGTGCAACCAACAACGATTCGCCGGTCGACCTCATCGGCATGGCCATGCAGCTCGGCGCTACCTACGTGGCACGCGGATTCTCTGGCGACAAGACACAACTTGTGCCGCTCATCAAGGGCGCCATCGGCCACGGCGGTGCGGCGTTTTTGGACATCATCAGCCCCTGCGTGGCCTTCAACAACCACGCGGGCAGCACACGCAGCTATGACCACGTGCGCGACCACAACGAAGCCGTGAGCCGCATTGATTTCATCGACCTCGCGCCTGAAGTGATTGCCGAGCCCAACCCCGGTGAAGTCATCACCTTGCCCAACCCCGGTGGTGGCTTCATGCGGCTGCGTAAACTGCATGGCGGTTATGACCCCACCAACAAGCGAGCGGCCATGAATGAGATGGCAGCCATCGCCGAGAGCGGCGAGATCGCGACCGGCTTGCTCTACATCGACCCCGACGCGGGTGACCTGCACAGCGCCCTCAACACCGTGGCGCAACCGCTCAACCAGTTGGGTGAAGCTGCGCTGTGCCCAGGTGCGCAGGCGCTGGCGAAGATCAACGATTCACTGAGGTGAAGCACGTTTGAAGCGCGTTTGAGACGCCCACGACGTACAAGCCGCGCAAAACCGACTGATCAGGGCCGGCGGGGGTGTAGGCGTCCAAAACAGGGTGCCTCAAGTTTGACGGCCAGCTGCCGACATTCCAAGTTACACGACCTGGCCATGTGGCGTCTGGCGCGTGTCAACTTGTGGGATGACCATGATCAAACAACCGCGCAGCCTTTGGGCTCAGCTTTGCGTTTCACTCAGTTTGGCCTCGGGCTGCATGGCAGTGCAGGCCGGCAACGTGACGCTCACCGGCTGGCAATTTGGCAACGGCGGTGTCGTCAACAGCAACCTGTACGCTGGCTGGGCGGGGGGCTTCACCGGCACGCTGACTGGTTTTGGCGCCTACGACAACCCGAGCTTCAGTACCTACTGTATTGAGCTGGCCGAACACTTCTCGTTCAGCACCAATGCGATGTCGAACTACACGGTGGTGGACGGCAACAACTACTTTGGCAACATCCGCGCCAATCACATGGCGCGGTTGATGACGTACGTGGCCGAGCACCCTGCTGCGGTGGACAGCGCCAACGAGTCCACTTCGCTGCAATTGGCCATCTGGAACATTGTTTACGACGACGACTTCAACCTCAACGTCGGCGGTGCGTTCAGCGACAACAGCAGTTTTGCCAACTACGCCAACACCTTGCTGGCGGGGGCCGAAGCCACAACACAAAGTCGATTCAACGTCTACGCCTTGCAAAGGGCGGGTACGCAAGACTTCTTGCTCACGGCCCGCATCCCGCAAGTGGGCGACGGCGACGGCGGTGGCGGCGTCTTGAGTGAACCGCTTAGCTCGGCGCTGGCCGGCGTCGGGCTGCTGGGCGCGTTGTGGGTCAAGCGGCGCCGCGCGCGGTCTTGATCAGTAGCTGCAGGGCCGCCATCGCGATGGCGGCAAAAAGCGCCAGGCTCCAAAACTCGAAGGGCACGCCCAAGAGATTGACCGCAGCGTCCTTGCAAGACGCGTAGGCGCTGAAGACTTCGGGCCAACGCTCGTCCAGCGCCATGGCGCTGATCACACGCTCGGCCAGCGTCAGATTGCAAGAGGCCGTTGCGGCTGCGACAAAGTGCTGCCACAGCGCGGCTGCCATGCCGCAGGTGGCCAGCGCGTCCACCAATGCGCTGCACAGCAAGCTGCCCGCTCGGGTGGGCCACAGCGCGCTCAGAAGTCCACCTGCCAGCGCGGTCAGCGCGATGGCCAAAAAGATCACGCGCTGCAACACGCACCAAGGGCAAGGCTGCATGTTGAACTGGTACTGCGCCACCAGGGCCGCGCCCACGGCCGCCAGGCACACAGCGGCGATGGCAAAAAAAGTGGTGCGCCTTAGGCTCATCGCACCTCAGCGATGAGTTCAATTTCGACGCAGGCTCCCATGGGAATTTGCGCCACGCCAAAAGCGCTGCGCGCATGCGCACCGACTTGCGGGCCAAACACCTTGCTTAACAATTCACTGCAGCCATTGGTCACCAAGTGCTGTTCGGTGAACGTAGGTGTGCTGTTGACCAGGCTCATGACCTTGACGACGCGCACCACATTGTTCAAGTCGCCCACAGCGGCTTTGAGGGTGCCTAACAAGTCGATGGCGATCAGGCCGGCAGCGGCCTGGCCTTCTTCGGTGCTCATGTTCAAGCCCAGTTGGCCGACCCAGGGCTTGCCGTCCTTTTTGGCAATGTGGCCTGACAAAAAAACAAGGTTACCGGTACGCACAAAAGGCACGTAGGCCGCTGCCGGGATGGACGCCGGCGGCAGTGTGATGCCGAGTTCGGCGAGACGGTCTTGAATGCTCATGGCGGGCTCCTGAAACCTTGGTCCAGCTCATCCTACACTGCATGCCATGGGTGCCATACAGGGGGCGCCAGCCTATGCGCTGGCATGGTTAGCCGGTGTTGCTTTGCAGTTGCAGCAAGGCACCTTGTGGTCGCCCGAGCTTGTGCTCGCATTGGGTTTGGTTGCTGCCGTGTTGGCCGCAGCGGGCCGCGTCCGCAGGTTGCCAGCGCGGTGGTTGGTCACAGCCACGGCCTGCTGTTTGCTGGGCTTTGCTAGCACCTCTTGGCGCGCGCAATGGCGCTTGAACGATGCCTTGCCCGCGCATCTCGAAGACCAGGACCTGGTGCTCATCGGTGTCGTGGCCGCATTGCCTCAAGTCAACCTTTCAGGTGTGCGTTTCTTGTTTGAAGTTGAGAGCGCTTCGCACCAAGGCCAAGCCTTGCAAGTGCCCGGGCTCGTCAGTCTGGGTTGGTATCGCGGTTTTGATGCCGACACGCTTTTTACCGCGCCCACGCAAGACATCCGTGCTGGCCAGCGCTGGCGCTTGACGGCCCGATTGCGCCAACCTCACGGCAGCATGAACCCCCATGGTTTTGATCTGGAACTGTGGCTCTTTGAGCAAGGCATACGCGCCGGTGGGTCGGTGCGCGCAACAGTCACCAGCTCACCCACCAGCTCACCCACCAGCACGCCACAAAAGCTGGCCGACAACGCGGGTCACCCCATCGAACAAGTGCGCCAAAGCGTGCGTGATGCGATCGAGCGACACGTCAGTAACCGCACAGCGGCAGGTGTCCTGGCTGCGCTGGCGATTGGCGACCAAGCCGCCATCGAGCGCGAGGACTGGGACATCTTCCGCGCCACCGGAGTGGCGCATTTGATGAGCATCTCGGGCCTGCACGTCACCATGTTTGCCTGGTTGGCGGGCGCTGTGGTGGGCTGGTGCTGGCGACGCTCCACACGTTTGATCTTGTTCGCACCGGTGCCCCTGGCGGCGCGCTGGGGCGGTTTGCTGTTGGCGTTTTTTTACGCCTTGCTCGCCGGTTGGGGCGTGCCCGCTCAGCGCACGGTGTGGATGATTGGCGTGGTGGTGCTGTTGCGCAGCCTGGGCGCACGCTGGCCGCAGCCCGTGGTGCTTTTGGCGGCGGGGTGGGTCGTGTGCTTGCTCGACCCTTGGGCGATGTTGCAAGCGGGGTTTTGGTTGTCCTTTTTTGCCGTGGCTTTGCTCATCAGCTCTGAGCCTGTGTTGGTGGAAAACGCCGTGGGCAACGTTTCACATGACCCCTACCATGCGGCGCCACCCAGCACCTGGCGTCAGCGTGCGGGGGCCGTCTTCAAAGACACTTTGCGTACCCAGGCCATTGCCACGGTGGGATTGGCGCCGTTGTCGATGGTGTTTTTTCAGCAAGTCTCGATCGTCGGCTTCATCGCCAACCTGGTGGCCATCCCGCTGGTCACCTTGCTCGTCACGCCGCTGGCTTTGTTGGGAATTTTCTTGCCTTGGCTGTGGCTGGTTGGCGCGGCACTGGTGCAAGGTTTGATGAGTTTTTTGGGTGTGCTGGCAGGCATACCCTGGGCCGTGTGGAGCGCGGCCGCTGCGCCTGGCTGGGCGGGTCTGCTGGGCCTCTTGGGCGGCGCTTTGCTGGTGATGCCATTGCCCTGGCGTTTGCGCTGGCTGGGGCTGCCTCTGATGCTGCCCTTGCTGGCGCCCCCCGTGCAACGACCAGCACTGGGCGAGTACGAAGTCGTGGCCGTGGACGTCGGCCAGGGCACAGCGGTGCTGGTGCGCACGCGCGAGCACCTATTGGTCTACGACACAGGGCCGATGTACTCGGCGGAATCAGACGCCGGCCAGCGCGTGCTGGTGCCGCTGCTGCGTGCGCGCGGCGAAAGCCAGATCGACATGCTCATGCTCAGCCACCGCGACGCCGACCACGTGGGTGGTGCGGCCAGCGTGATGGCCAACGTCAAGGTGAACGCCCTGTCCACGTCACTCGAACCTGGCCACCGCTTGCTCGCCAAAAGCACGTCCAGCACGTCCAGCACGCCCCACACACCTTGCGCTGCTGGCCAAAGCTGGGTGTGGGACGGCGTGCGTTTTGACGTGCTGCATCCCTTGCCGCAAGACACGGGCACGCTCATCAAAGCCAACGCATTGAGTTGCACCGTGCGGGTGCAAGGTCTCAGTGCCAACAGCAGTCTGCTGCTCACGGGTGACATTGAAGCGGCGCAAGAAGCGGCCCTGCTGCAACGCCAGGCCGATGGCACCTTGCCGACCTTGCAGAGCAGCGTATTGCTGGTCCCCCACCACGGCAGCCGCACGTCATCGACAGGCGCTTTTCTTGACGCCGTAGCGCCGCACACCGCCTTGGTGCAGGCCGCTTACCGCAGCCGATATGGGCACCCAGCACCCGATGTGGTGCAGCGTTACGTGGACCGCGGCATCACCGTGGTGCGAACGGACCGTTGTGGTGCGTGGACATGGCGCAGCGACACGCTCAATGATGCACGCTGCGAACGTCAAACAGCGCTGCGCTACTGGCATCATCAAGCCGCCACTGCACAGCCCTGACACCACGCCCTGGCGCGGTGCTTGCGTACCGAGGCCTCTGATCACCAGGAGCGAGCTTTGACCATCCATGTTGCACTGAATCACATTACGCATTACAGCTACAGCGAGCTGGTGCAACTCTCGCCGCAAGTCGTGCGATTGCGCCCCGCGCCGCATTGCCGCACGCGCATCCTCAGCTACTCGCTGCATGTTGAGCCCGAGCAGCATTTTGTGAACTGGCAGCAAGACCCTTTTGCCAACCACCTGGCGCGTTTGGTTTTCCCCGACAAGACCAAAGAGTTCAAGGTCACGGTCGATCTGGTGGCCGAGATGGCCGTCTACAACCCCTTCGACTTTTTTCTGGAACCTGAGGCTGAGAACTACCCCTTTGCCTACGCGGCCGACTTGGCTCAAGAGTTGGCGCCCTACCTTGCCAAAGGCCCAGTCACACCGCGCTTCAAAGCCTTCGTTGACAGCGTGCCCTTGGGCAAGCAGCGAACCAACGATTTCATCGTCGCCATCAACCAGCGTTTGCAGCACGACATTCGCTACCTCATTCGCATGGAACCAGGCGTGCAGACGCCCGAGCTCACGCTCACCAACGCCAGCGGCAGTTGCCGCGACAGCGCCTGGCTGATGGTTCAAGTCCTGCGCCACCTGGGCCTGGCAGCGCGCTTTGTATCGGGTTACCTCATTCAGTTAAAGGCCGACGTCAAGGCACTGGATGGCCCCAGCGGGACCGAGGTCGACTTCACCGACTTGCATGCCTGGTGCGAAGTGTTCTTGCCCGGCGCAGGCTGGGTCGGCCTGGACCCGACCTCGGGTTTGTTGGCCGGTGAGGGTCACATCCCCGTGGCCTGCACGCCCGAGCCCAGCAGTGCCGCGCCAGTGAGCGGTGCGGTCGACGAATGCGAAGTCACGTTCGAACACCACATGGGTGTGACGCGCATCCACGAATCCCCGCGCGTGACGCAGCCCTACACGGCGCCGCAGTGGGCTGCTATCAACGACCTTGGCAAGGTGGTAGACCAACATTTGAAGCTACATGATGTGCGCCTCACCATGGGTGGTGAACCGACCTTCGTCGCCGTGGGCGACCGCGACGCCCCCGAATGGAACACCGACGCCCTGGGCCCCAGCAAACGTGGTCTGGCCAGTGAACTGGTACTGCGCCTGCGCGAACGTTATGGCCGCGGCGGTTTTTTGCACTTTGGCCAAGGCAAGTGGTACCCGGGTGAACAGTTGCCGCGCTGGGCATTGTCGATTGCCTGGCGCGCTGATGGCCAGCCCTGTTGGGCTGACCCGAGCCTGTTTGCCGACGAGCGTGAACCGCACCGCTACACCCAACAAGACGCCTTGAATTTCATCCGCGGCCTGACCCAGCGCCTGGGCCTGGACGCGCCATGCGTACAGCCCGCGTTTGAAGATACCTGGTACTACCTGTGGCGCGAGCGACGCTTGCCCGTCAACGTCGACCCGTTTGATTCACGCCTTGACGACGAATTGGAGCGTGAGCGTTTGCGTCGTGTTTTCGGCCAAGGCTTGAGCGCCGTGGTGGGTTATTTGTTGCCGTTGCAGGTTGAAGAACCTGAAACGTTAGTCAGCGTCGGCCACAGTCCTCGGTGGGTCAGCAGCCCTTGGTTTTTGCGCGACGAGCGCTTGCTTTTGGTGCCCGGTGACTCCCCCATGGGTTACCGACTACCGCTCGATTCATTGCCGTGGTCTGAAGAGGCCGAGAAACAGACCGTCATCGAGCGCGACCCGTATGCGCCGAGCACGCCCTTGGCACAAACTGCGCAGGTCACTGGGCAGGGCATGCTGGGTGCGCCTGCAAGCCGTGCAGTGCCCACCCCTGAGCGCAAAAAATCCGCCAAAGGCATCACCCGTACAGCACTGTGCGTTGAAGTGCGTGACCCCGCCCGCGCCAATGGGCCCAGCGCTTTGAAGGCCGCCAAAGAAGTACCGGCCAGCGGTGTCATCTACGTCTTCATGCCGCCTTTAGCGCGCCTGGAGGACTACCTGACTTTGCTTGCCCACGTTGAAGCCACAGCCACCGTGCTGAAGGTGAAGATCGTCCTGGAGGGCTACCCACCGCCGCGCGACACGCGCTTGAAGCTCTTGCAAGTCACGCCTGACCCTGGCGTGATCGAGGTCAACATCCACCCGGCACACAACTGGGCCGAGTTGGTGGATCACACCGAGTTTTTGTACGAAGCTGCGCATCGCACGCGCTTGTCGAGCGAAAAGTTCATGCTCGATGGTCGCCACACCGGCACCGGGGGTGGCAACCACTTTGTGCTGGGCGGCGCCACACCCGCCGACAGCCCCTTCCTGCGCAAACCCGAGCTGCTGGCCAGCCTCATCAGCTACTGGCATAACCACCCCAGCCTGAGCTATTTGTTCAGTGGCTTGTTCATCGGCCCGACCAGCCAAGCGCCTCGTTTTGACGAAGCCCGCAACGACCAGGTCTACGAGATCGACATCGCCCTGCAAGAGCTGGAGAAACAACACAACAGTGGCACACCCACACCGCCCTGGCTGGTTGACCGCGCTCTGCGCAATTTGCTGGTGGACGTGACTGGCAACACGCACCGCAGCGAGTTTTGCATCGACAAGCTCTATTCACCCGACAGCAGCACGGGCCGCCTGGGCCTCTTGGAGTTGCGCGCCTTTGAGATGCCACCACATGCGCACATGAGCCTGGCGCAACAATTGCTGCTGCGCGCCCTGGTGGCCTGGTTTTGGCGCGAGCCGCACAAGGCGCGGGGCCACACGCGATTGACACGCTGGGGCACCGCGCTGCACGACC
>JAYVRO010000378.1:0-16274 GCA_043776165.1 Rubrivivax sp.
ATCCAGCCCGGCGACGTGGTCGACGTGGCCGCCATGAGCGGCACGGTGCGCGAGATCGGCATGCGTGCCACCACCATCACCACCTTTGAGGGCGCCGACGTGATCGTGCCCAACGGAATGCTGCTGGCCGACAAGCTCGTCAACTGGACCTTGAACGGCAGCAGCCGGCGCATCAATGTGAATGTGAGCACCGGTTACGGCGTGAGCCCGCAACAGACCATCGAACTGCTGGTGGCCATCGCGCGCGGGCTCGATGGCATTGCGATGTCACCGGAGCCGGCCGCCATCCTGACCGGCCTGGCGCCCGGTGCGCTGGAGTTCAACGTCCGCGCCTGGACGACCCAGCGCGCCGACTGGGTGATGGTGCGGAGCGAACTGGCCATGCGCATCCGTGATGGCCTGGTTCAGGCGGGCATCGAGGTGCCCTTGCCGCAACGCGAGATGCACCTGAGGCGCGGCGAGCGGCCGGCTGCCAGCTCGTGACGCAAACGCGCGGCATCGGACTGCGGCAAACCTGCCGAGCCGCTGCCCCGTTCAGAACGAATGCCGGATACCGGCTTCAAAGCCGCTGGAGCTTTCGCCAGCCTTGATGCCGGCCGGCGCGGCTGCGACGGTCAGGCGCGATGCGCCCTTGTTCCGGAGCAGCGAGGCCGCACCGTACAAGGCCGTGCGCTTGGACAGGTTGTAGACAACCCGTGCCTCGATCTGGCTGGCATTGTCATCATTGGCAAAGCCGGACAGCGCCGCGCCGCCAGTCATGTTGCCGTAGGAGTAGCCGAGGTGCAGAGCGCTTTTGGCGCCGACGGGAACGATCGCGCCGAGTTCGTAAACGTCTTGCTTGCGTGCCCCGCCGGCCGCCGATCCATACCTGGACTGGACCCACTGCGCCATCACCTTGGCCACGCCGAAGTCATACAAGCCGCCGAGCACCGACTGCTTGAACTTGTCGCCGGCCAGCACGGTCGTTTCGGCATAGCTCAGGCTCAGGTCGAACGGCCCTGTAGCGAAGCCGAGCCGGCCGCTCGCCACCTTGTCGCCCACCTTGCCTTCGCCGGCGGTGAGCGCCAGTTGCCCGTAAGCGCCGCCCATGAGCGCCGGAAGGAAATAGCTGACCTGGTTGTCGGCGCGGGTCAGCGTGTTCGCGCCGCTGCCCAGCGTGCTGATGAGGCCAACGCCGGTGCCATTGCCCAGCACTTCGCCCAGGCCGTTGGTGCCGAAGGCGTCGTACGCACCGATGGCCGTGAACGTGGGCACGTTGTCGCGCCCCAGACGCAGTTCGCCGAAGCGCGGGTCGATGATGCTGACAGTCGAGCGCCGGTTGAAGAATTTGGTCGCGTTTGAACCGCCAATGTCGGGCAGCACCGCCGACTCGAGCCAGAAGCCCGCCCGCAGCCCATCGCCCAGGTCTTCGAAACCACGCCACCCGATCCGGCTGGTGCTCAAACCATCGGTGCTGAGCGATTTGAGCGTACCCGCGCTGCCGTTTTTGACGCTGCGAAGGTTGAGGTCGAGCACGCCGAACACGTCCACCGATTGGGCGTGCGTGAGGCCCGCGATCGAAGCCAGCAGCAGCAATGCGACGGCCTGGCCGAGGGGAGTTCTTGCCGGTACGCGCCGCATGGTCATTTCGCCTTGGCCAGACCCGGAACCGGGTACTTTGCGAAGGCGGCTGTCACGGCCGCGTCGATCGCCGGTTGCACGTTGTCGAGGTTCGTCTGCGTGACGGTGCCGGTGACCACGCCTTCCCACACGAGTTGCTTGCGTGATGAGTCGACAACGTCGATGTTCAGCGTTCCCTCTGTATAGGGCCGGACGGTCGTCTCGTCGGCGTACATTGGCCAGGTGGAGTACATGCCGCCGCGGTAGCCGTAGTAGCCGCCGCCAAACCCCATGCCCATGCCCATCGACGGCGTCGTCGTGACTCGCAGCTTCTCGTTCAGGGCGCCGCTGAAGTTGACCAGCAGTTGCGGCGCGTTCGCATCGAGCCGCATGCCGCGCGCTTCCATCTCGCGCTGCGTGGCGGCCTTCAGGTGCTGCGACACGATGCTTTGATAGCCGCCACGGTCGGTACCGAGCGGGTTCGCGAAACCGAAGGTCTTGTACTGCGTGAAGTCGGCCGTGCGGTCGAAGTTCGCACGCACGTCGGGGCCGGTGGCGCAGCCGCTGAGTGCCAGCAGCGAAGCGGCGACCGCCAGCGTGAGCAGGGTCCGAGTGATCTTGATTTCCATGGTGTCATGTCTCCGTTGGTGCGCTGAAAGCAGTTCTGGGGTGCTTACCTGGCCGGCTTGGTGGCCTTGGCGGTGGGTGCGCGCTCGACGCTCAGCACCGCAGCTTCGACGAACACCGCGCGCACCTCGTCACCAACCTTGAGCTTGGCGATGTCGATGCCCTCGGGCACCCTGAGTGTGACCAAGCGCTTGACGCCACGCAACGTGGCCGTGCCGGCCTTGCGGTCGAGCGCCTGAATGGTGGCAAGCACTTCCACGGTTCGCCCGGCCGCAGTGCCGGGCAGCGCGCCTTGCGCAGCACCTGCGGTGGCGGTAGTTTCTACGCGCTCGCGGATGCCGCTCTTCGATGCCTTCTCAAGCTTTGCGGCGATGGCGGTGAGGTATCGCACCACGAGTTCGTCGCCGACCTGCACCTGCTCGAAGTTATTCACGTCGGCCGGCACATCGACAGTCACGAGCTTGCCACCGGGCCCACGCAGGGTGGCCAGGCGGCGTGCCATGTCGAGCTCGACGACCTTGGCGCGCACTTCGACCTCAGTGCCCGCGATGCGAACGTTCGATGCCTTGGCTGTGGCCGCGCCCACGGTGGCGCTCTGGCCAAAAGCGCTGACTGGAAGCGCTGCGGCAAGGGCCAGAAGGAGGCAAGGAATACGCTGCATGGAACTCTCCGGATTGAAGCATTGAAGGGGCGCTGGGCGCGACGCAGGCGATTGTGCACCCGGCTCCGACGTCCACTTCAGCGCAGGAACCACACCTCTGCGCAGTCGCGCACAGTGGCTGCCGAATACGCTGTGGCGCGATCGGCTCCGACCCTAGAATTCGCGCAAGAAGGAGCGAGACATGAGGAATTTCATCCGCAACCCCCTATCGCGTAGGCCCTGGCTTCGGCCACTGCGGCATTGGCTCTGTCTGGTCGCGATCGTGGCCGCCGTGCTGCCTGGCATCGCCAGCGCGCAAGACGCCAGTTTCAAGGACGAAGAGCTCGATCAGATGCTGGCGCCGATCGCGCTTTACCCTGATTCGCTGCTGTCGCAGATCCTGATGGCGGCCACCTACCCGGCCGATGTGAAGGAAGCCGCCGACTGGTCCAGGGCCCACCCCGATGCCAAGGGCGATGCCGCCGTGAATCAGGTCGAGAGCCAGGAATGGGAACCGGCAGTCCAGTCGCTGGTGGCCTTCCCGCAAGTGCTGGCGATGATGCGCGACAAGCCGGGCGATGTGCAGCGCCTGGGCGACGCCTTCCTCGCCGACCCTGGCCGTGTGATGGACCGCGTGCAGGTGCTGCGCACGAAGGCGCAACAGGCGGGCAACCTGAAGACGACCGAGCAGCAGAAGGTCAGCATGCAGACCGAGGCCGCCAAGCAGGTCATCGTGATCGAACCCGCGAAACCGGACGTGGTCTACGTGCCGGTGTACCAGCCGAGTGTGGTCTATGGCGCCTGGGCCTACCCGTCGTACCCGCCGTTCTACTGGCCACCGCCGCCCTACTACTACCCGGGCGGCGCCTTCGTTGCCGGGTTCATCTGGGGCGCGGCCATCGGTGGCATCAACCACAGCCTGTGGGGCGGTTTCGGCTGGGGGCGAGGCAACGTCAACATCAACGTCAACCACTACAACAATATCAACGTGAATCGTCGCATCACGAACAACAACAGCTTCGTCCACAACGCAGACCGGCGCCGCGACGTGCCCTACCGCGACTCGAAGAGCCGCGAGCAGTATGGCAAGAAGCAGCTCGACGGCGCGAAGGATCGCGAGGCTTTCCGTGGCAGGGACGGCGGCCGCGATGTCGACCGCAGCAAGGCTGCCGACATGCTGAAGGCGCGCGGTACCGACCCTGCTGCCGGCCGCGAGAAGCTGCAGGGCATCGACCGCGACAAGGCCGCGAACGCCGTGCGCAACACCGACCGCAGCGCCGACCGCAGCACCGACCGCGGCGCGGCCGGCGCCAGCCACCGTGCCACCGATCGGGCTTCGACCGGCAGCGCGTTTTCGGGCATGGGTGACAGCGGTGCATCGCGCGCCAACGCCGACCGTGGCCGCGCCAGCAGCCAGTCGATGTCACACCAACGCAGCGGTGGTGGCGCACACGCCGGCGGCGGCGCCGGTGCGGCTCGCCCTGCACCTTCCAGGGCGGCGCCCTCCCGCCCGGCAGGCGGTGGGGGTGGCGCTCGCGCCGTTGGCGGTGGCGGTGGCGGTGGCGGACGTCACCGTTGAGGGCAGGAACAGCATCCATGGACACCATGAACAACCAAATCACATCCACCCGGCGTGCGCGGCTGGTTCGCGCGGCAAGCGCGCTGACCTTCGCCGCAGCCCTGGTTGCGCCGGCCTTCGTGCAGGCTCAGGTCCCGTTCGCGAAGGCGGAAGCTGCGGCCGATGCGCTGATCCAGGCGGTCGCCAGCAGTGATACGGCAGCGATGCCGCGGCTGCTCGGCAAAGACTGGCGCCGGCTCTTGCCACTCGACGGCGTCTCGGTCAATGACCAGTACCTGTTCCTCGAAAAGTCGGCCCAGGCCCGCGCTGTCAATGTCGATGGCAGGCGCGCGGACCTCGTCATCGGGACCGACCCATGGACCTTGCCGATCCCCATCGTGCAAGGCCGGGACGGCCAATGGCGTTTCGACCCGGTGGCCGCGCGCACAGAAATTCAAGCCCGCCGCCTGGGCGAGAACGAGCGCTCGGCGATACAGGCTGCGTTGGCCTATGTCGATGCGCAGCGCGAGTACGCTTTGGCCGACCGCAATGGCGACGGCGTGCTCGAGTACGCGCAAAAGCTGCTCAGTGTTCCCGGCAAGCGCGATGGCCTGATCTGGAGTGCCAGCCTTGGCGACGACAGCCCCCTGGGCGAAGCCTTCGTGCCGAGACGGCCGGGCGAGGGCTACCACGGCTACCATTTCAAGGTGCTGACCGGGCAGGGCCCGAAGGCCAAGGGCGGGGCGCGCAGCTACCTGCTTGGCCAACGCATGGTCAGTGGCTATGGTCTGCTGGCGTGGCCCGTGAAGTACGGCTCCACCGGCGTGATGAGCTTTGTCGTCAACCAGGACGGCACTGTCTTCGAGCGCGATCTCGGCCCGCAAACCGCGCAGGCAGCAGCCGGCGTGAAGGCTTTCAACCCGGGCGAGGGCTGGAAGCCGGCCAAGCCTTGACGGGCACTTGAGCCGGCGTGGTGGCCGGGGGCTGGGCTGCGGTCAAATCTTCGGAAACGAGCCCGCCGAGGTCGGCATCGATGAGCGCCCAGAACGGGTTGCTGCGCAAGCGTGCCACCGTTCGAATAGCCGCCGATGCCATTTCGGCTGGCCATTCGTCGGGTGGTCAGCCATGTCGCGCGTGGCGTCGCGCACCGCGCGGTGCGCCAGTCGCTGAGGCTCATCGTGGTCATCATCGATGGCAGCTTGCCGTGGCCGGGGAGGCGCAGCACGGTCACGTCGAAGCCACGGCGATGCAACGCGCCCCAGGCGTTGCAGCGGTGGCAGCGCCTCGACCGCATGGATAACCGAATGCCGTGGCCAGACCGAGGGCGAACACGACCGCAACAAGCCAAAGGGAAGCACGCCCAATGCGGCCGCTGAAGGCAATGGCCGCGCGGGGCGGTTGCACCGACAAAGTTCGGCCGCGGTTCAACGAAGCATCATCGGCGTGCACGGCTTCGGCCTTTCGGCCATCGCAAAGCTGGGTCGATCCGGCCCGGTTCAGCGGCTGGAGCCCATCAGAACTCGAGCTTGGAGACCTTTGTCCCGTCGATCGTTGCTGCTGCCATCAGGCCGGCATTGCTCAGCGCGAAAGCGTTCACCGCCGCACTGGCGCTGGAGGTGTCGATCGTGCCGTTGTCGCCTTGCTTGAGCACTGCCACCGAGGCGTCGGCGCCGGCCGTCCAGCCTTTGCTGTTCTGGAACTTGTCGAGGGCGTCCTGCGTCATGAACATGTTCGCTGTTCGCTGTTCGCTGTTCGCTGTTGCCTGACGGCCTTGAGCCGGGCCGGTTTGAGTGGAACAACTTCAAGTTCGCAACCCTGCGAATCGCCAGCTTTGCATCATCCCCAATGAGGGCTCCGTTGGCTGCGCTGCATTGATGCCGGTTGACAAGGGTCAGGCAATCGCGATGAACGGGTGTCATCTGGGTGTCGGGCTGTTCCGGTGCGGATCAAGCAGGCGAAAAAAAACGGTGACCTTTCCCTACGGTCACCGTTTTTTGCCATCCAGGCGCCCAAGGCACCCGGGTGAAGAAGTGATTTACTTCTTCGGGGCAGGCGAGCCTTCGCCAGCCGGCGTCAGTTCCTTGGCCTTCACTGCGGCCTTGGTTTCGGCCTTCACGTCGGCGCGCTTCTCGTTCGACGTGGTGTTGGCGGGCTTCACTGCGACGTCTTCGCCAGCCGGGGTCAGTTCCTTGTTCTTCGCGGCAGCCTTCGTTTCGGCCTTGCGCTCGGCGCGGGTCTTGCTCGACTTGGCAGGCTTGGCAGCCGGCATCGCCTTCGCTTGGCCTTCGCCGGCTGGCGTCAGTTCCTTGTTCTTTGCTGCAGCCTTGGTTTCGGCCTTGACTTCAGCGCGGGTGGCCGGAGCCGAAGCGGCTTGGGCGAACGAGGCTTGGGCAAACATGGCGGCGGCAACAGCGGCCACGATGGTCAGAGCGTTCTTCATTTGCATATCAATCTCCTGTTGGGAACGAGGGGTAAGGGCATTTCACGGAGCCAACGCACTCGGAGCGACATGCCCTCATCAAGTCGACTTGCTTCCGGTTCGCTTGATCGAACCGTTTGAGCGCGGCACGTATTAGAACGCGGTATCTGTTGATCGGTTGACCGAAGCCCTGGTTTTGCTTTCGCGGCCCGGTTTCGCCGTGTGATTTGTTGCGCAGATGCTGCATTGCCGGGCGCCGGCACCCATAATCGCCAGGGTGAAGTGGGCCAGACTGCCGCTGGTGCAAAGCCCGAAAGGGTGCACTGGAGGAAGGTCCGGACTGCGCAGGGCGGCGTAGCAGCTAACGGCTGCCCACCGTGAGGTGAGGATCAGAGCAACAGAGACGAGTCGATGCGGGGTTCCGTTCGGGTGTTCTGTGAGGTGTCGGCGGTAGCCGACGGGGCGTGAGGCGTGAGCCGATCGACCTCGGGTGTTAGCCCGAACCTCGCAGCCATCCGATGCGGAGCAAGGCCCCGCATCGGGTGAAACGGGCAATCTCTACGCGCAGCAACACCAAGTAAGCACACGTCGAGCGGCGCGGCAGCGACCGCGCTCAACAGAACCTTGGCCCGGGGCGAGTGTGCGGGTAGGTGGCACCGAGCCGGGCGAGCGATCCCCGGCCCAGAGGAATGGCGGTCACGGTCGCAGCGCTGCAAGGCGTTGTGGCCGCACAGAATCCGGCCTATCGGCTCGCTTCACACTTTTCTTTTGGCCCCTCGACGAGGCTCGCCCGTAGCGAGCGCACATGAAAACTAATGTTTCACCTTTGTGGCATGGCCCGCGCTGGAGCTTGGCATTGCTGCTGGGCGCGCTGAGCAGCTTTGGCCCCTTTGGCATCGATGCCTACTTGCCCGCATTTGAGGCCATTGCCAGCTCGGTGCGAGCCAGCCCGGCGCAGATGCAGCAAACACTGTTGGGCTTTCTCATCGCCATGGGGGCGATGAACCTCTTCCACGGCGCGCTGTCTGACAGCCTCGGGCGCAGGCCGCTGGTGCTGTGGAACACGGCCATATTTGGCTTGGCCTCGGTGGGTTGTGCGCTGTCGGATTCGGTGGGCAGTTTGCTCTTGTGTCGGGTGTTGCAAGGCGCAGCTGCGGGCAGTGGTGTGGTGCTCTCCCGGGCTATCGTGCGCGACATGTTCGGGCCGGTGGATGCCCAGCGTTTGATGTCGCAAGCCACCATCTTCCACGCCGTGACGCCTGTGATGGCACCCTTGCTCGGTGGCCTTGTGTTGGTGCTGTGGGGCTGGCACGCGATCTTTTGGCTGATGGCCGGCACGAGCTGTGCTATTTGGTTTGTTAACTGGCGCTGGTTGCCCGAAACCTTGCCCCTCGGCGCCCGCCAGCCCCTGGCTTTGCGGCCCTTGTTACGTGCTTATGCCACGCTGCTGCGCGAGCCGCGTTTTGTGGCTTTGACCGTGGCCAGCAGCGTGCCCTTCAACGCTTTTTTCATCTATGTCTTGTCGGCACCGGTGTTTCTGGGCGAAGGCCTACAGCTGGCGCCTACGCAGTTCTTCTGGTTTTTTGCCTGCACGGTCAGCGGCATCATGGGTGGCGCCGCGGTTTCTGGGCGGCTGGCAGGGCGCATCACATCGCATCGCCAGGTGCGCTTGGGCATGATCGTCATGGCGGTGGCCGCCTTGACCAATGTTGGGCTGAACGCCCTGTTCACGGCGCATGTGGCCTGGGCCATGCTGCCCATGATCTTTCTTGCTTCTGGCTGGGCCCTTGTCACGCCGGTGATCAGCATCTTGGCGCTCGACATGGCGCCCACGCGGCGTGGGTTGGCATCCTCGTTGCAGTCAGCCTTGGGCAGTTTTATGAGTGGCTTGGTGGCCGGCGTGGTGGCGCCGTTGGTGATGCATTCGACCTTGGCGCTGGCCATCGCATCAACGGCCCTCTTGGGTGTGGGCGTGGTGGCGTGGGTGTGGGTCCGGTCGCGGCTTTGAGTGGGTGCCGCAGGCCGCAGCGGCGGCGATTCAAGACTGACGATGCGCCGCCGATATCGCAGGTGGAGGTCTCCCATGTCGCCGTCTCGTCTTGTCCCTACCGCACACACCACCTTGCTGACTGTGTTGACTCTGGCACTGGCCATCGCGCCAACCGTCAAAGCCTCTGACTCAGCCGAGCACGCCCCGGCCCCAGCCAGCGCGCGTGCGCAGGCGACGGCGCCTGCCAAAGGCGCTTCAGCCGCCGCTGCGAAGACGCTTTCAGCGACCAAAGTCGACGCCGACGCCATGCAAGGCCTGCGCGAAAAGCTGGCGCAAAAGCTCGGTGCCACCAAGGCCCCTGACCAACGCAATCCGAACCTGGTGCGTGTGTTGTCGCGTACGGCTGACGAGCACGCCGCGCCGGCCAAGCCCAGCGCAAAAACCATGGCTGCGCCGCGCGCATCCAGCAAGGCGATGGCAGCCGCAAACGCCGCAAACACCGCGCCACATGCACCACAGGCGGCACACTGGAGCTACGGTGGTGAGGCGGGGCCCAAAGCCTGGGGTGGTTTGAAGCCTGAATTCACAACCTGCGCGGTGGGCACGCGCCAAAGCCCTATCGACATCCGTGGCGGCATCAGCGTGGATCTCGAGCCCGTGCAGTTTGACTACCGTGCCAGCAGCTTTCGCGTCATTGACAACGGCCACACGGTGCAGGTCAACATGGATCCTGGCAACACCATCGTGACGGGCGGCCGACGCTTTGAGTTGCTGCAATTCCACTTCCACCGCCCAGCAGAAGAGCGCATCGATGGACGCAGCTTTGACATGGTGGCGCACCTGGTGCACAAAGACAGCGAAGGCCGCCTGGCCGTGGTGGCCGTGTTGCTCGACCGAGGCAGCGTGCAGCCTTTGGTGCAAACCGTGTGGAACAACTTGCCGCTGGAAAAGGGCGAAGAGGTGAGCGCCAACGCCGTGCTCGACTTGAACCACCTGTTGCCCGCTGACCGCGGCTACTACACCTACATGGGTTCCCTCACCACGCCACCGTGCAGCGAAGGTGTGCTGTGGATGGTGATGCGCCAGCCGGTGAGCGTGTCAGCTGAGCAGATTGCGATCTTTTCACGCATGTACCCGATGAATGCGCGGCCTGTTCAGCAGGCGTCAGGACGCATGATCAAACAGTCGAACTGAGCACTGCGCCTTGCGCCGCCCTGGGGTCGACTCAAGTCAGACGTTAGTTTGAAGTTGGCGGGGCTGCGCGGCGCAAAAACAGCAATGGCCAGAGCCACAAACTGGCCAACCACAAGAGCGTGCGCGGCAGTGTCAAGGCACGGGTTTCGAACTTTGCGACTTTGATAAAAAGCACCACCGCGCCAATCAGCACGTAGAGCAGCAGCCCAGCATAAATGCTGGCGCGCAGGGTGTAGCTGTCGCCCATCAAATCACCCAGGAACCGCCCAACCAGGGCTGCCACGAAGACCGACAAGAGCAGCGCCACGGCGATGCCCGCCAGGGCATGGCGCAGTCGCATCAAGGGGTCGGATTCGTCGGGCATGGTGTTGGATGAAAAAAAGTCTTTGTTACGCCAGGCAGCCGTGCAGCTAACGACGAGCTTTCAGACAATGCGGTAAGTGCCCGTTTTTGAACGAATTTCTTGTGAAGACTCATCTTAAAAGTGATATCTAAGCCCTTGATTTGACTGGTTTCCACCGGTCATTTCTGGGCCATCACCGATTGACCCTGCGCGGCCCATTCGATAAAGTGGGTTTTTGTGGGGGATTGTGTGGCGGTGACTTCATTCAGCTTTCGTGGTGCGCCGGTTTTGACCTTGGATCAAAAGTCCCGACTGACCGTGCCTGCGCGATACCGCGAGCTGCTGATGGCCGAAGTCAAGGGCCAGATGGTGGTGACCAAAAACCACGATGGTTGTCTTTCGCTGTACCCGTTGCCGGTGTGGGAGAAGTTCGAGGCCGAGCTTAACGCCATGTCCAGCGAATTTGAAGGCTGGCGCCGCCTGTACATCGGCAGCGCCACCGACGTGGAAATCGACAGCGCCGCGCGCGTGCTCATTCCAGCCGAGCTGCGAACCTTTGCGGGCCTGGACCGTGACGTCAAGTTCATGGGCGTTGGCGCCTACTTCGAGCTCTGGGACGTGGCCCGCCACGATGCCTACGAAGCCGCACTCATCGCCGCTGGCCGCCCCGAGGCGGTGCGCAACATGGTGATCAGATGAGCTCGCCGACAAGCGTGCCACTGACGCACACCGCCGTGCTGCTGACCGAAGCGGTGGACGCACTCGTCACATCGCCCGAAGGCATTTACGTGGACGGCACTTTTGGCCGCGGCGGTCACTCACGCGCCGTGCTGGCGCGCTTGGCGCCAGCGGGCCGCTTGGTGGCGTTCGACAAAGATCCCGAAGCCATCGCAGCCGCATCCGAGCTTGCGCACGACCCGCGCTTCGTCATTTGCCACGCCAGCTTTGCCCAGATGCGCGAGCACCTCGCCACCTTGGGTATCTCGAAGGTGAACGGCGTGTTGCTTGACCTGGGCGTGAGCAGCCCGCAAATCGACAACCCCGAACGCGGCTTCAGCTTTCGTTTTGATGCGCCGCTGGACATGCGCATGGACACGACCCGCGGCGAAACCGCTGCGGATTTTTTGGCCCGTGCCGACGAGCGGCTCATCAGTGAAGTGATCAAGAACCATGGCGAAGAACGGTTTGCTGGGCAGATTGCAAAGGCGCTTGTTGCTCGGCGCGAAAGCGGGAACCCCATTCAGCGCACAGGCGAATTGGCCGCACTCGTGGCTCGCGCCGTCAAAACCCGCGAGCCGGGCCAGGACCCTGCTACGCGCACGTTTCAAGCGCTTCGGATTTTCGTCAACGCCGAGCTTGAAGCCCTCGAAGCTGGGCTGAGTGCGGCGCTCGAATTGCTGGCCGTTGAAGCGCGACTGGTGGTCATCAGTTTTCATTCGCTGGAAGACCGCATCGTCAAACAGTTCATCGCCCGCGAAAGCCGCGAAGTGGTGGACCGCCGCGCGCTGTTTGTGCCGCCCAAGGCCATGCGTTTGACCTCACTTGGCCGCACCCGTGCGGGCGTCGGTGAAGTGCGTGACAACCCTCGCGCACGCTCGGCCATGCTGCGTGTTGCCGAGCGCACAACGGCCGGCTTGACGTCGACCAGCGCCGGGGCACGCGCATGACCCGGCTGAACCTGTTGCTTTTGGCCCTGCTGCTGCTGAGTTGCCTGTATCTGGTGCGCACGGCCTATGAGTCGCGGCGGCTCTTTGCTTTGCTTGACAACTCACGCAATGAGCAGCGCAGTTTGGACATCGAATTCAAGCGCCTGGACACCGAGCGGCAGGCCCAGGCCATGCACGCGCGAGTCGACAAAACAGCGCGCGACAAGCTCAAAATGTTTTTGGCTAAAACGCCCGCGCACTATGTTGACGAAGGCGCTTTTGCGGCTGTGCCGAGCACCACGACGGGAACCACGATAACTGCCACGCAAGCTGCCACGCAAGCTGCCACGCAGAGCGCGGCGTCAAGGGTGGTGCCATGAACCGCAGCACGCGCCAGATCGCCAGCAGCGCGCGTGGTCTGAACTACGCCACCAGCCCGCTCCTTGCCAGCAAGACGCCGCCCTGGCGTTCACGTTTTGTCGTGGCGATGGTGGGTTTGGCATTCATGGTGCTGATCGCCAAGGCCGTCTACATCCAGATCGTGGCGGCTGAGTTTTATCAACAACGCGGTGAAGAACGTTACGGCCACACTTTGACATTACCCGCCAGCCGGGGCAGTATTTTTGACCGCAACGGATTGCTCTTGGCGGCCTCGGTACCAGCGCCTTCGCTGTGGGCCAACGGCAAGGACTTCAGCACCGATGTTGACGAGCGCAAAGCGCTGAGCAAAGTGCTGGGCATGAAGCCGCAGGAGTTGGACGACAAGCTCGCGGGCGAGCGGCCCTTTGTGTGGCTGCGCCGCAGGGTTGACGCCAACGTGGCTGTGCAGGCTCTGGCCTTGGAAGTCGAAGGCCTGAACCAGATGCGCGAATACAGGCGCGAGTACCCCGCCGGCGAGGCCGCAGCGCAGGTGGTGGGCCGCAGCAAATTTGAAGGCGAGGGTGTTGAAGGCATCGTTGGCACCGAAGGCATCGAGCTGTACTTTGAGAACCAACTCAGGGGTCGTGACGGCTCACGCTTTGTCATCAAGGACCGCCGCGGGCGCGTGGTCGAAGACATCAACGAACAAACCGACCCCGCGAATGGCCGCAACCTTCACTTGGCGCTCGATTCGAAGGTGCAATTTTTTGCCTACCAGCGTGTGAGCGAAGCGGTGAAACAGCACAACGCCAAGTCAGGCAGCGTGGTGGTGCTGGATGTCAAAACCGGTGAGGTGCTGGCGCTGGCCAATTTTCACAACCCGGATCGCCGTGGCACCAAGGGCCAGAGCGCAAATCGCAACACGGCCATCGTCGATTTTTTTGAGGCCGGCTCCACGATGAAGCCCTTCACGGTGTCGTTGGCGCTTGACACCAAGCGCGTGACGCCCGCCACGCGCATTCAAACAGCGCCAGGCAAGATAACCGTGAGCGGCGCAGTGATCTCCGACGCGCACCCGCACGGCGAACTGAGCGTGGCCGAGGTGATTCAAAAGTCCAGCAATGTGGGCACCGTGAAGATGGCGCTGCAAATGCAGCCGCGCGAGATGTGGGACATGTATACCCAACTCGGCTTTGGCATCAAGCCCGACATCGAATTCCCTGGTGCTGTGACGGGTCGCGTGCGCCCCTATAAAAACTGGCGCCAAGTTGAGCAAGCCACCATGTCTTATGGCTACGGCTTGTCGACCAGCCTCTTTCAATTGGCCCGCGCTTACACGGTGTTTGCGCGTGAAGGAGAGATCATCCCTGTGAGCATGATCAAACGTGACCTGGGCCCTCAGGGGGACGCCGCCGAGTCGCCCGTTGCTGGCCAACGTGTTTTCAGCAAAACCACCGCGCTGGCCATGCGTGAAATGCTGCGCATGGCCGCCGCACCTGGCGGCACGGCGCAAAAAGCCATGGTGCCGGGCTACTCGGTGGGAGGCAAGTCGGGCACGGTGCGCAAACAAGAGGGCAAGGTCTACGTCAACAACAAATACCGCGCCTGGTTTGTTGGCTTGGCACCTCTGAACAACCCGCGCATCGTGGTGGCAGTGATGGTGGACGAGCCCAGCAAAGGCCAGACCTATGGTGGTGATGTGTCGGCACCGGTGTTCAGCCAAGTCGTGCAACAGACCCTGCGCAGCATGAACGTGGCGCCGGACCTTGACATCAAGAGCGGCATCATCAACAAGCCCACTGTGGCCGATGAAGAAGAGAGCATCGGATGAGCCTCGCCGTGATGCCGACTTACGTCCACGCCGCTCAATGGTTAACAACCCAGGTGAGCGGGGACTTGCATTGTGACAGTCGTGCGGTTCGCCCGGGTGATGGTTTCATTGCTTGGCCCGGCGCCGCCTTCGACGCACGGCAGTTTGTTGCGCAGGCTCTGCAAGCGGGCGCGAGCGCGTGTCTGGTCGAAGCAGAAGGTGCCGAGGCCTTTGCTTTTGATGATGCGCGCATCAGCAGTCTTTGCGGCCTCAAAGCCGCCACCGGGCCCGTTGCGAATGCCTTTTACGGTCAACCCAGCCAGCACCTCAAGATGCTGGCGAGCACAGGCACCAACGGCAAAACCTCCACCGCGTGGTGGCTGGCGCAAGCGCTCACTTTGCTGGGCCAGCGCTGCGCGGTGGTGGGTACCTTGGGTGTGGGCGAGCCCGGGGCTGTGCAGTCCACCGGACTGACCACGCCCGACCCCGTGACCCTGCATTGCGCGCTGCGCCGCTTTGTTGACGCGGGTTTTGCGGCCTGTGCACTGGAGGCCTCGTCCATCGGCTTGATGGAGCAACGGCTGCATGGCGCGAGCATCAACGTGGCGCTCTTCACCAACTTCACGCAAGACCATTTGGACTTTCACGGCTCGATGGCTGCCTACTGGTCGGCCAAGCGCGCGCTTTTTGACTGGCCGGGTTTGCAAGCTGCCGTCGTCAACATCGACGACCCACAAGGTGCGCTCTTGGCGCAAGAGTTGAGTGCGCGTGGTGACGCGCTGTGGACGGTGTCGATGCGCGGCCCCGCGCGACTGCAAGGCAGTGCGCTGCGCTACGACACCCAAGGTCTGAGCTTTGATGTGATTGAAGGTGATCAGCAGGTCCGCGTCTGCAGCCAATTGGTGGGCGACTACAACGCCAACAATCTGCTGGTGGTGCTGGCCGGCTTGCGCGCATTGGGTGTGCCTTTGGCCGCCGCCGCTGCTGTGCTGTCGCAGTTGACGGCCGTGCCAGGGCGCTTGCAACGTGTGCCATCGCCCCACGGTGGTGAACCCGTGCCCGAGGTCGTGGTGGACTACGCCCACACGCCTGATGCCCTGGACAAGGTGCTGCACGCGCTGCGCCCCTTGGCCAGCGCGCGTGGCGGGCAACTGTGGTGTGTCTTTGGCTGTGGCGGCGACCGTGACGTCAGCAAACGCCCGGTGATGGGCGCCATCGCCGCGCGTTTAGCTGACCATGCGGTGATTACCAGCGACAACCCGCGCAATGAAGTGCCAGCCGCCATCCTGGCGCAGGTGATGGCCGGCGCCACCCAAGTGAAAACTCACTTTCCACCGGCAGCCATTGAAGACCGCCGTGAAGCCATTCAACACGCTGTTGCACGGGCGGCAAGTCAAGACCTCATCCTCATCGCCGGCAAAGGCCACGAGGACTACCAAGAAGTGGCGGGCGTGCGCCGACCGTTCTCTGACCTGTCGGTGGCTGCCGAGCGGTTGCAGCGTCGCAGCGCGTCGCGTCGCCATGCGCTCGCCGCACAGGGACCATCCGCATGATGACCCTGGCCCAAGCCCACACACTCTTGCCAGGCTCGCGCTTGGTCGGCGACGGCCACACGATCATTCACCGTGTACACAGTGACACCCGCACACTGAAGGCGGGCGATCTCTTTGTGGCGCTTCGAGGTGAGCTGCATGACGCGCACCACTTTTTGCCGCAAGCCCAGGCCGCAGGCGCCGCTGCGGCTCTGGTCGAACGCGGCTTGGAGCGTGGCCAAGCAAGCCCCATCCATCTGCCCGGGTTGGTGGTGGAGAACAGCCTTCAAGCCTTGCAAGACCTCGCAGCCGCCTGGCGCCAGCGCATGCATTTGCCCTTGGCAGCGGTGACGGGCAGCAACGGCAAAACCACCGTCACGCAAATGGTGGCCAGCATCTTGCGCACTTGGGCTGGCGACGGCGCATTCGCCACGCAGGGCAACTTCAACAACCACATTGGCTTGCCATTGACGCTGCTGCGCTTGCGCCAAGACGACAGCCAGTGGCACCGTGTTGGCGTGGTTGAGTTGGGCATGAACCACCCGGGCGAAGTGGC
>JAYVRO010000379.1:0-4456 GCA_043776165.1 Rubrivivax sp.
GCCGCCACCGACAACAACGTGCCCGGCATCGACGGTGATTGCGGCGGCCAATGTGCTTGCGCCACTTGCCACGTGTTCGTAGACCCCGCCTGGGCCGCCCAAGTGGGCCGGCGCAACCAGAACGAAGACGACATGCTCAACTTTGCAGCCGAGCTGCGCGACACGTCACGCCTGGCCTGCCAGATCAGCCTGACCGATGCCCTCGACGGTTTGGTGGTGAACATGCCAGAAGGCCAGCACTGAATGGTGCTGACGTATTGACGCTCACGAATTAACTTTGACGTAAGTAACATCATGCCCCACATCACCATCAACCACGCCACGCAAGAGGCGGCGCGCGCTGCCGTGTTGGCAGCACCTTTGGCCGAGCTCGACCCCGCCAACCCCCAGCTCTTTGTTGACGACACCGTAGAGCACACCTTCGAGCGGCTGCGCCGTGAAGACCCGGTGCACCATGCGGTAAGCCCCCTGGTGGGGCCGTACTGGTCCGTCACCAAGTACCAAGACATCATGCATGTCGATACCCATCCCGACCTGTTTTCATCCGACTGGGGCCTCGGCGGCATCACCTTGATCAACCCGCCGCCGGGCCAGCAGCTACCGATGTTCATCGCCATGGACCCACCCAAGCACGACGACCAGCGCAAGGCCGTGAGCCCCATCGTTGCGCCGGGCAATTTGGCCACCATGGAAAAGTTGATTCGTGAGCGCACTTGCAAGGTGCTGGACAGCCTGCCACGCGACGAAACGTTTGACTGGGTGGACAAAGTCTCGATTGAGCTCACCACCATGATGTTGGCCACGCTCTTTGACTTCCCGATGGAAGACAGACGCCTGCTGACCTGGTGGTCTGATGTATCGACCATGAACAAACTCTCGGACCCCGACGCGTTGGGGCCAGAAGAGCGCATGGCCGAGTTGGGCAAGATGCTGGCTTACTTCACACGGCTGTGGAACGAGCGTGTGAATGAGGCGCCGCGCACCGATCTGGTCTCGATGCTGGCGCATGGCAAAGCCACGCGCGACATGTCGCCGATGGAATACATGGGCAACCTGGTGCTGCTCATCGTGGGTGGCAATGACACCACGCGCAACTCGATGATCGGCGGTTTGCTGGCGCTGTCGCAAAACCCTGAGCAAATGGCCAAGCTGCGGGCCAACCCGGCCTTGATCGACAGCATGGTGCCCGAGATCATCCGCTGGCAAACGCCGCTGGCCTATATGCGCCGCACAGCCGCGGTCGATTCGGAACTGGGCGGCAAGCGCATCAAAAAGGGCGACAAAGTGGCGATGTGGTACCTCTCGGGCAACCGCGACGAGACCGCCATCGACAACCCGGAGCAATTCATCATCGACCGCGCACGCCCGCGCCAGCACTTGTCTTTTGGATTTGGCATTCACCGCTGCGTAGGCAACCGGCTGGCCGAGATGCAACTCAAGATCCTGTGGGAAGAGATCTTGCCGCGCTTCCCCAGCATCGAAGTGATGGGGCCACCTGTTCGTGTGCGTTCGACTTTTGTGCGCGGCTATACGCAAATGCCGGTGCGTTTACCGGCTTGACCTGAGCGCCTCAGGAATGGATGCGGGTGGCGAAGTTCACGCCGCCAAGTAGCGATCGGCCAGGGTCCTCATCGCGCCAGCCCCCAGGCCCATGCGTGTGGCAAGGTAATGCGGCATGCCGCCTGGCTCGTTGTCGATGATCTGCAGCGCAGCAGCCAAAAAGCTGGCTTGCACGCTCCACAGCACGGCCAACACCTCGACCGGGGTGTCGGTGTTGGGCACCGGGGCATGCCGGTAAAGCGCATTGGTCAGCAGGAAGTCTTGCTCGATCACGCTGCGTTCCACGCCCAATGCAGAGAGCAAGAGCGCGCCAGCAACACCGGTACGGTCTTTGCCCGCCGTGCAATGAAAGACGAGCGGCGCATCGGCTTGCAACACGTGCTCAAAAAACTCCGCAAAGCGGTGGGCCCGCTCGTTGACCAGACTGCGGTAGAGGTCTTTCATCAACTCGGCCACGGCGACGGGTGTGAGTTGCTTGCCCGCAGCCGCCATGTCGTGCATGCGCTGGGTCACCGTGGGCTCGATGGACAGTGAATGCTGCGTGAGGCCCGGCAAGCTGTAGGGCATTGCCGCGCGCTCTGCAACGCCGCGAAAGTCAAACGACTGCGCCAGCGGCAGTTGCGCCAGCCGGATCTTGTCAGCGGCGGTCAAGGCGCCCATGTGATCAGAGCGAAATAACCGCCGCCACTTCAAAGGCCGACCGCTGTGCCCTGGGTAGCCGCCCAGATCACGAAAATTGGTGGCGCCTTGCAAGCGCCATGCGCGGTCAGGATGATGCAGCATATTACCTATTGTGAAACGTTAAATTGCGGGAGTTGAAGCTGTGGCCGGGTTCAAGATCGTGGTGGTGGCCGAGTGGCGCAGATTGTCGCCGACGACAATGGGCCACTGACCGTGACACCACTGCATGACACAAGCACCGAGCCCCTGGCGCCTTTGCGTCGCTCCCATGATGGACTGGACCGACCGGCATTGCCGCTACTTCCATCGCCTCATCACACGTCGCACGCGCCTGTACACCGAGATGGTCACAACGGGCGCCTTGATCTACGGTGATCAGCCGCGTCATCTGGACTTCAATGCTGAGGAACACCCTGTCGCTTTGCAGCTTGGCGGCAGTGAGCGCCAGGACCTGGCCCTGTGCGCCAAGCTGGCCCAACAGTGGGGTTACGACGAAGTCAACCTCAACTGCGGTTGTCCGAGCGAGCGTGTGCAGCGCGGTGCATTTGGTGCTTGCCTGATGGCCGAAGCGCCGCTGGTGGCCGACTGCATCAAGGCCATGCGCGACGCGGTAACGATTGACGTGACGGTGAAACACCGCATTGGTATCGACCGCACCGAGAGCTACGACTTTGTGCGCGACTTTGTCGGCACACTGGCCAGCCAAAGTGGCTGCACTGTTTTTGTCGTGCATGCACGCAACGCCTGGCTCAAAGGCATCAGCCCCAAAGAGAACCGCGAGTTGCCGCCATTGCGTTATGAGTTTGTGTATCGGCTCAAACGTGACTTCCCCGCGCTGACTTTTGTGCTCAATGGTGGCTTGCGCGAGTTGGCGCACATAGACCAACAATTGACATTGGTAAATGAAAATGCAGGCGGCGTGGATGCTGTGGTCGACGGTTGCATGATCGGTCGCGAGGCCTATCACGCGCCTTGGAGCATGCACGATTGGGATCAACGCTACTGGGGTGACACGAGCACCGCGTCAGAGACGCGCGAAGCCATAGAGCGCGACATGGTGACCTACATGGCGCGCCAAGCGCCGCTGCCTTGGCAGCACATAGCGCGCCACATGCTGGGCTTGTGGAACGGCACACCCGGTGCGCGGCGCTGGCGCCAAGTGTGGTCAGACCATCATTTGAAGAACGATCACCCCGACGTGGTGGCGCAGCGCGCAACTGCGGCGCGCCTGGGCGCTGTCACTGCTGCGGCTTGACGGGTAGCGCTGCCATGTCGGCAGTCGGCCAGGTCGCCAGCAACAAGCTGCCCAACGCCAGCACCAAGGCCAAGCCGTGAGCGCGGGTGAAACTTTCGCCCAACAAACCCACCCCGACAGCGCTGGCGCTGAGCGGCAGCAAGACCATGAACACACCCGCGCGTGGCGCAGGAACCTCCTTCAAGCCACGCATCCACAGCCACACCGACACCATGCTGGCGGCCAGGGCATAAAAGACCAGCAACGCCCAGGTGCCCACGCGCACAGCGGCAAAGTCAAACTGCAGCGCCTGCCACAAGCCCAGCGGCGTCATCAAAGCCAAACCCCACAGGTTGATGAGGGCGCTGATGCGCTTGGGTGATAGGTTGGCCGTCAAGCGCTTGCCGATGACCACATAGCTGGCCTCGCAAACCACAGCGCCTAACAACAGCGCGTGGCCCAGCAGCGCAGAGGGGCCGCCTTCAGTTTCGCCATCGCGCTGCAAGGCCATGAGGCCGAGGCCACACATGGCCAGCACGATGGCGATGAGCAGCCGAGCCGAGATGCGTTCGCCCAAGAACAACCAGGACAGCAAAGCCACCACCGCCGGGATGGCCGCCAGCGCCAAGCCCGCAGCAAGCGCCGATGTCATGGCAACACCGTAGAGCATGCAGATCGAAAACAAGAAATTGCCGATGAAGCTTTCCCAGAACAGCAGTTGGCGCGCTGACCCGGCCAGCCGGGGTTCGTCTGGCTGGCGTTGTGCCCAGGTCGCCATGGCTACTGCAGCAATGGCAAAGCGCAACCAGGCGAGAATAAAAACCGGCAGGGCAGCGACCAACACTTTGGACAGGCCCACGTAGCTGCCCACCAGGCAGACGCTGGCGGCCAAGCAAGCGTAGGCGAGCCAAGTGGGCGTGCGGCTGGTCACAAAGCGCCGTAGGCTGGGTGGTGTGCGTTGCCCAAAGCTGTGGCGTCCAA
>JAYVRO010000380.1:0-4456 GCA_043776165.1 Rubrivivax sp.
GTGCCAGGCGCGCTGGAAATACCGCTGGCTCTGAAGGCCATGGCCGAGAGTGGCGACTACGACGCGCTCATTGCGCTGGGCTGCATCATCCGCGGTGAAACCTACCACTTCGAATTGGTCGCCAACGAAAGCGGCGCCGGTGTGTCACGTGTAACGTTAGACCACGGTGTGCCCATTGCCAATGCCATCCTCACGGTCGAAACCGAAGCCCAGGCTTGGGCGCGGGTTGAAGACAAGGGCCACGACGCTGCACGTGTGGCCGTTGAAATGGCCAATTTGTTGGAAGATTTGTCGTGACCGAAGAAAAGAAGCCGCCGGCCCGTTCAGCGCGCCGACGATCGCGCGAGTTGGCCTTGCAGGGCCTTTACGAATGGCGGGTAGGCGGCGCTGAAGTCAGCTTGGTGGACGCCCACATGCGTGAGCAAGACGATTTTGGGCGTTGTGATGCCGTGCACTTTGACGCCTTGCTGCACGGCTGCATTCGTGACGCTGCTGTGCTCGACGCCGTGCTGGCCAAGCATCTGGACCGCAAAGCCACGATGCTCTCGCCCGTCGAACACGGCATCTTGATGATTGGCGCCTACGAGCTGCAGCATTGCCTGGATATCCCTTACCGCGTGGCCATCAATGAAGCGGTGGAATTGGCCAAGAGTTTTGGCGGCACCGACGGCCACAAATACGTCAACGGCGTGCTGGACAAAGCCGCCGGTGATTTGCGCCCTGTAGAAGTGGCAGCGCGCGCAGCCAAACGATGACGCCGTCCATGATCCGTACCGCCAGTCGGCTTCAGAACATCGCACCTTTTTATGTCATGGAGTGCGCCAAGGCCGCCGACGAAATTGGTCGAAGCGCGGCCTGCAATCCAGCACTGGGTGGCGAGCCCATGATCTACCTGAACGTCGGAGAACCCGACTTCACGGCAGCACCGGCCGTTGTCGCAGCAGCCCAGGCTTGTTTGGTCGACGGCAGTACCCAGTACACCCAGGGCACTGGGCTGGCAGCACTGCGTGAGCGCATTGCCGCGTGGTACGGCACGCACTTTGGGCTGACGGTGGCGCCCTCGCGCATCATCGTCACCGCCGGGGCTTCGGCCGCGTTGCAATTGGCTTGCCTGGCCTTGTTTGAAGGCGGCGACGAGGTCTTGATGCCCGATCCCAGCTACCCATGCAACCGCCACTTTGTGGCTGCTGCGGGTGGCTTGGCCAAGCTCTTGCCTTGTGGGCCAGAAGGTCGCTTTCAGCCCACGGCGGCATTGCTTGAAGCGGCCTGGACAGCGCAGACGCGCGGCGTGCTGCTGGCCTCGCCATCCAACCCCACGGGCACCTCGCTCGCGCCCGAGGTGATGGCGCAGATCGTGGCCACCGTGCGCGCACGCGGCGGCGTCACCATCGTGGACGAGATCTACCTTGGCTTGAGCTACGACGAACACTTTGGCCACAGCGCTCTGGCCCTGGGTGACGACGTGATCTCGGTCAACAGCTTTTCCAAATACTTCAGCATGACGGGCTGGCGCCTGGGTTGGCTGGTGGTGCCTGAGGCCTTGGTTGAGCCCATTGAGCGGCTGGCGCAAAACCTCTACATCTGCCCATCCACCTTGTCGCAACGCGCCGCATTGGCTTGTTTTGAGCCCACGTCCATCGCCGAGTACGAGCGCCGCCGCGCAGAATTTCGCCAACGCCGCGACATGGTCGTGCCCGCCTTGCAAAACATGGGGCTGGACGTGCCAGTCATGCCCGATGGGGCGTTTTATGCGTGGTTCGACTGCTCCAGATTCAATATCAGCAGCTGGGATTTTTGCTTTGACATGATGCGCCGCGCGCACGTAGCGCTCACGCCGGGGCGCGACTTTGGTCCCGCTCTGGCAGAGCGTTTTGTGCGCCTGTCCTTTGCCAGTTCGATGGACAAATTGACCACGGCATTGGCGCGTCTACGTCGCGAACTGGCCCGCTAACTGCGCTGAGCTGCGAAAGCCTGTGCCCAGCGATGCAGCCCACGCCATGGAGGCCGCGCCACAGCGCACCATGAATCCGTGACAAGCCGTTAACCCAGGCCCGGTTCAGGCGTTCTTGATACGAAGTGCAGGCCAGCCAGCACTAAGCTCGGCGTGTGAAGCACCATGACCGAGTCAAACGCATCAAGCCCGCCAGCACCTGGCTCGAGGATTTCGCAGCGACCATCGCTGCACAACCCGATGCGGGTTGGGAAACTGACGTCGAGACCCGCGACGCCGCCAACGTGGCCGCCGCGCCGACCTTGTCGCACATTGGCCGCTACGCACTCAAACACCACATCGCCAGCGGCGGCCTGGGCACGGTGTTCGAGGCCTGGGACCCGCTGCTCTCGCGCACAGTGGCCGTCAAGACCCTGCACCTTGAAACCGAATCAGCATCGCAAACGGCGCGCGACGATTTGATCCTGAGCGAAGCGCGCACCGCCGCCAGCCTCAGCCACCGCTATATCGTGACGGTGCACGATGCTGGTTTGTCGCCCAAGGGCATCTACATTGCCATGGAAAGGCTGCACGGGCGCGACTTGCGCCAAGCATTGACCGAGGGCTGGCGCCCGCGTGCCGACCACGCCGCGCAACTCATTCGCCGTGTGGCCGACGCGCTGAGCTACGCCCATGGCCAGGGCGTGGTGCATTGCGACATCAAGCCCGCCAACATCTACCTCACACAACACAACCGCCCCAAGGTTTTGGACTTCGGCATCGCCCGCGCTGCGGGTGCGGGTGCGGGTGCGGGCTCACATGCGCGCGACAGCACCGTGATGGGGTCGCCCCACTACCTGTCGCCAGAACAACTGCGCGGCGACGAGATTGACCCACGCACCGATGTCTACTCGCTCGGTGTGGTGGCCTACGAGTTGTTGACCGGACGCAAGGCCTTTGATGGCAAGCGCCTCTCAGACATTACCCATGCCGTACAAAGTGGCAAGGTTGCGGCGGTCCATCAGGTGTGTGCTGATGTTCCAGTGGCCTTGTCAGACATCATCGCCAAAGCCATGGCGCGCACTGCCACCGGGCGCTACAGCACGGCGACGGCGTTCTCCTTGGCTCTGCACAAATGGCAGCGCGACATTGCGGCCCACGCACCGATGTTCAAGACAGCAGTGGCCAAAAAACGCCCGACCCGACGCACGTCCGGCACGGCGCTGGTGGTGCTGTGCACCTTGCTGTGTGTTGTGCTCGCCATGTGGCTGGGCAAAGTGATTTTGTAGCGCGCGAGATCGCGAAAGCGCTGCAAGGGCGCCTTTGCAGCCGCCCCGCCCCTATCATCGCCGCGCCCCAAAATCCATCATCGCAGCGATCACAAACCACAAGCCATGAACCAAGACCTCTCGATCATTCATCTGGTCATCAATGCCAGCGTTGTGGTGCAAGTGGTGATGGCTGGGCTGATGTTGGTGTCGGTGGCGAGTTGGACGGTGATCTTTGGCAAGGTCTTTGGTCTGCGCACAGTGAAGAGCCGCAACGACGCCTTTGAGCGCGAGTTTTGGTCGGGCCGCAGCCTCACTGAACTCAGCCAGGCCGCGGGCGTGAAGGCCGACACCTCGCCGCTGGAGCGCATCTTTGCCGGTGGCATGCGTGAGTTCATGAAGCTGCGCGAAAAACGCCTGGACGTCACCACACAGCTCGATGGCGCCCGCCGCGCCATGCGCGTGAGCTACCAGCGTGAACTCGATGTGGTGGAGAGCAATCTGAGCTTTCTGGCCTCGGTCGCGTCGGTCTCGCCTTACGTCGGTTTGTTTGGCACGGTGTGGGGAATCATGCATGCCTTCGTGGGCCTCTCCAACATGCAGCAAGTGACCTTGGCCACCGTCGCACCGGGCATTGCCGAAGCCTTGGTGGCCACGGCCATCGGCCTCTTTGCGGCCATCCCCGCAGTGATCGCGTACAACCGCTTTTCACGCGACATCGACCGCATCGCCACGCAGCTTGAGACCTTCATTGAAGAGTTCAGCAACATCTTGCAGCGCAACGCGGGCCAGCCCGTCACGGCCAGCACCTCCAGCGGGGTGCGCTGATGGCTGCACTGCTCACACGCGGACACCGCCGCCGCCGCGCCATGAACGAAATCAACATGGTGCCTTTCATTGACGTGATGCTGGTGCTCTTGATCATTTTCATGGTCACGGCGCCGCTCATCACGACGGGCGTGGTGGACCTGCCCAGCGTGGGCAAAAGCCAGCAACGCCCACAAGGCGTGGTCGAGGTATTGATTGGCGCTGACGACAAGCTGCGCTTTCGTTTGGACGCTGCCGAGCCGGTGCCCGTGACGCTGGCACAGCTCGGCGTCAAGGTGCGTGAAAAACAAGCGGGCAATGCCGACATGCCGGTGGTCATCAGTGCTGACAAAAACATCAAATACGACAGCGTGATGACCGTCATGGCGACGCTGCAAAGAGAGCGAGTTCGCCGTGTCGGATTGGCAGTGAAGCAAGGCAACTGATGGCG
>JAYVRO010000381.1:0-16202 GCA_043776165.1 Rubrivivax sp.
ATGCACCACACGCTGGCCCGCACTGGGTTGCAGCACACCGCAGATGACTTGCAGCAAGGTTGACTTGCCCGCGCCGTTGCGCCCGATGATGCCCACGGCCTCGCCCCTGCGCACGCGCAATTCGACGTCGTGCAAAGCGTGGTGTTGCGCTCCGCTGGCGGCACCGCCCGAGAGCTGTTGCCACAGCCGCCGCCAGGGCCGGTGCTCCAGCGAATAGCTCTTGCTGATGCCTTGAAGTTCGATGGCCAGTTCGATGGCCAGACGGTCGCGCTGCATGCTCACACCAAGTCTGCAAAACCCGGGCGCAGGCGCAAGAACAAAGCCCGCATCAGCGCCAGCGCCAGCAGTGCACCCAGCGTTGGCACGGCAAAAGATGTCATGTCAAATGTTAGTTCGAAACAAGCTGCACGCAGGGCTTCGATGGGTGCCGTCAGCGGATTCAAGGCCAAGAGCCATTGCAATGGTTTGGGCGCAGCCGCTTGGGGGTAAAAAACTGGCGACAGAAATAGCAAACCGCTCATCACCAAGGGCACCAGGTGCTGCAAGTCGCGCAAGTAGCAGCCCAGTGCGGCCAAGCCCAGCGCCACCGCCATCATCAAGAGCAAAAGCCATGGCAGCACCAATAGCAAACCGATCAGCGGCCAACCCAAGCCCGTGCCCAACACAGCTTGCAACAATCCCAACACCAACAACTGCAAGCCCATGTGGACGGACACCTGCATCACCAGGGCCACACACAGCAATTCCAGCGGGAAGACCACGCGTTTGACGAGATTGGCGTTGTCCTGCATCAGCCGCGTGGCGCGTGTGGCCACCTCCGCCACTGAAGAGAAAACGATCAGACCTGCAAACAAGCGCAGCGCATAGTCCAGACCACCACCCTGGGTGCTGCCTGCCCAGCGAGCCTGGAACACGCCCTGGAACACGGCGGCGTAAATGGCCACCATGGCCAAGGGGCCCAACAAGGTCCACACCACACCCACGGCACTGCCGCGATAGCGCGCCATCACGTCGCGCTTGGCCAAGGGCCAAGCCAAGGCAAGGTGGGCGAGCAGGTCAGGCATGAGGTTGCCGGTGCCGGTCGGAGGTCCCAGTCAACTGAAACCTTAGCGTGTTTGAGTCGCCGAGATGATGAGCACGTTGGCGGACGGAAGGTTCGGCAATGCCGCCGAAAACGGAAACGTAGGCACGATGCCAATTTCGTCCACGATGTCCTGTCCCGTCACGACCTTGCCAAACACAGCGTAACCTGGATTGTCAGCATTTTTAAAGTCCAGGTCGGCGTTGTCTACCAAGTTGAAATAAAACTGCGACGTGGCCGAATTGAACTCTGCTGTGCGGGCCATGGCAATGCTGCCGCGCAGGTTCTTCAAGCCGTTGTTGGATTCCAATTGAATGGCGGGCAAAGTCGGCGCTTTGGGCGTGGGGCCGGCGATGTAACCACCACCTTGCGCCACGAAGCCTGGAATGACGCGGTGGAACAAGGTATTGCGATAAAAGCCAGCGTTCACGTAGGCCAAGAAGTTATCCACCGTTTTGGGCGCCAGTGTCGGATCCAACTCCACCACGTAGAAACCACTGCGCGCGCCTTGCGCCACCGTCATGGACACCTGCGGCGTCAAGGCGGCCTTGATTTTGAGTGATGCCAGCTCTTGGCCTTCTGGGTGGCGGACCCGGGCCACGAAGTGGTCCAGCCCTGTGACTGGGCAACTGAACTGCACCAGTTGGTCAGTCGCACCGACGAGCTTGATGACCGCACCACAGGGGCCCTCCACGGTCAGGCCGATGTCGGCCGTCGTGAGATCGTTGCCGATGACGCTGATGACCAGGCTGCGGCTGTAAGAAGCGGTGTTGGACGACATGGTTTGCACTGAAGGCGAGCCGCCGCTGCCGCCACCACATCCACTCACCAACATCAGCGAAGCCAGCGCAGTCAGTGCCGTCAACAAATTCATTGTGGTCCTGGCGGCCAGGCCATTGGAGGCTGTGAAGTTTGCGGGGTCGCTGTTTGAAAGCTTGGTCATGGTTTTAGGGTCTCTGTCTTGGGTGTGTTGCCCGGGGCGGCCACCAAGGCACGGTCGAGCTCGGCCACTGCGTCGTTCATGGGTGTGCCCGCTTGCACCAGCAAGCGCAGGCGCGCTTGCACGTATTCAATGCGCGCTTGCGCCAGATCGCGTCTGGCGCTGTACAAGCGCACCAGAGCGTCGGCCACGTCGTTGTTGGTCCCCAGGCCCTGTTCCAGGACTTTGCGCATGCCTTCCAAGGCCAGTTCGCTGGACGTCACGGCCTGCCGATAAGCCGCGATCTTGGCAGCACCGTTGGTCACAGCCCCATGGTGGCGCTGCACTTCGATCTCGATGTTTTCGCGCTCTATGCGGATCTCTTCTTCCGCTCGCGCTTGGTCCGACAAAGCTTGCTTGACACCGGCGTTGATGCCACCACCACTGTAGATGGGCACATTGAGCTGCACGCCCAAAGTGCGTAAGTTGGAACTTTGGTTCAGGTTGCTCAGCGATTCGTTTTGACTGCGCGACAAGCTGGCCACCAAGTCCACCCGGGGGAAATGGCCTGCCTCGTTGCGCTGCACGTTCATGCGCGCAACCAACAAGCTTTGTTGCCGCGCCTGCAAAGTCGGGCTCTGACGCAGCGCGGTTTCTAGCCAATCGAACAAGGTTTCGCTTCGTGCCAAGTTGGGGGTGAAGTCCGCAGGAACACGTTGCAGGGGTTGGTTGGGCACCCCGGTGATGCGGCGCAGTTGTCGGCGCGACAGGTCCAACAAGTCGTCGGATTCAATGGCGCGCACTTTGGTCACGTCCAAAGCGGCCAGCACTTGCGCCACCTCAACCCGTGTGCCCTCACCGCGTTGCAAGCGTTGCTGTACTTGCCCCAACTGCACCTGCAGAGCTGTGATCTGCGCCTGCGCCAACTCGCGGCCTTCTTCGGCCAACAAGACTTGCAGATAGGCCCCTGCCAAGCGGTCAATGAGCTCCATGCCACGGGCGCGATAAATCGACTCGGCCACATCGGCTTGCGACCGTGTCTGCTGCCAGCGGATGCGTGCCTCTTGGTTGAAGAGTGGCAGGCGCATTTGTAGACTGGCTTGCGGCGCAGCGTACTCGACCCGCACACGCACATCTTGATTGAGCGAGTTGGGGAACTGCCGGGTGCCACTGACATCAGCGCTCGAAGCACTGAAGTTGATGGACGGCAGCAGGGCCGAAAACGCAATCGGCACAGCGAGCTGCGCGGAGTTCAGTTCATGCCCTGCCGCGAGGTACTGCGCGTCGTTGCGTTTGGCCGCATCAAAGGCCTCGGCAAAGGTCATGGCCTGGGCAGCCAGGGGCGTGACCAGCGCGGCAACGGCCAGCACAAGCGTCGCAGCCCTCGCCGACACCGCACCCAACGTTCGACTTGACTTCAAGCGTGTCATGGTCATTCCTCGGTCATGGCCGCTGCCACACGCTTGGTGAGTGGGTGCAACAGGTAGGTCAGGAACGAGCGCTCGCCGGTCTTGATCAAGACGTCGGCATTCATGCCCGGTTGAAGCACGCGGTTGCCCAGGGCTTTCATGCCATCGGCGGTGATCTCCACGCGCGCCAGGTAGTAGGTATGCATGGCCTGGCCCATGGGCTCGGACATGGCGTCTCCCGACAAGGAAATCAGCTTGCCGTGCACCACCAACTGCGGTGAATTGGCAAAGGCCTGAAAGCGCACTTCGGTGGCCAGACCGACCTTGACGCGGTCGATCACCTGAGGCGGCACTTTGGCGTCGAGCAGCAGCGATTCACCTCGCGGCAAAATCTCCATTAACTTTTGACCTTGGGTAACCACGCTGCCCACGCCCGTGATTGCCAGCCCCAGCACTTGCCCGGCCACAGGCGCTTTGATCTGCGTGCGACCCAGCTCCGCGGTGACGGCGGTCAGCCGCTCCTGGTTGGCTTGCACCTCGCGGCGCACCTCGGCCAGTTGTGCTGACACCTCTTTGATGGTTTCTTGCTGGCGCTGCGCGATGCGCAGCCGGGTCTCGGCGATGGCGCTGCGTGCGCGCTGCATATTGGCTTCCAGGTCCGCCAAAGAAGCGCGCAATTCGGCCTGCGTTTGCTCCAGCTGCAAGGCCTGGTTGCGAGGTGCAAAACCTTCTTCGGCCAGGGCCTTCACGCCCGTGAGTTGACGGGTCTGCAAGGCCTGCTGGTTGCGCTTGGACTCGATCACTTGCGCCAGGCCCTTGATCTGCTCTTCCAAACCGGCGATGGACTGGTTGGCAGCGCCGATTTCGGCCGCCTGGGCAGCGCGGCGCGACGCAAACAGTTGCTGTTGCACCAGCATCAGTTGCGCCGCGACCGCGTCTGCCTTCACCAATAAGTCGGGGTGGAAGGTGAGGCCCGCGCCACCCACCACTTCAGACAACAAACGGCTTTCGTGGGCGCGCTGCGAGAGGTAGTTTTGCCGGATGGTTTCGAAGCCAGCGCGCGTGGACGAGTCGTCCAACACGATGAGCGTGTCGCCCTCTTTGACCTCTTCGCCTTCTCTCACGCGAAGCTCACGCACCACGCCGCCTTGCAGGTGCTGGATGACCTTGCGCCTGGTTTCCACGGACAAGGTGGCTGGCGCGGAAACGCCTTCGTCCAACGGGGCCCAGGCGGCCCACACCAAGAACATGCCAAAGCCCACGATGAGGGCCCAAAAGCCCAAGCGCATGATGGGCCGCGAGTCGGTTTTGACTTCAATGTCATCAACGTCGGTAGCGCTGGTGATGGCGTTGGTGACGACGTTGGCGTTGACCTTGGCCTGGCTGCTCGGCAGCGCGCCATGAGAGGTGGAAGTAGGTGAAGTGCTCATGCAGATGTGCCTTGCTGGGTAACAACAGGGGCTGAGCCAGGAACCGGCTGCGCCACCACGGGTAAGAGACGTGAGATCTGGCCGTTGTCCAAAATCAGGACGCGGTCGGCGGCGGCCAGCATGTGCTGCTGGTGCACGATCATGAAAACGGTTTTGCCCTGGGCTTTGAGCTCGCGCACAGCGCGGATGAGCGCCGCCTCGCCGATGTCGTCGAGGTTGGCATTGGGCTCGTCCAGCACCACCAAGGTCGGGTTGCCGATCAAGGCGCGTGCCAAGCCAATGCGTTGACGCTGGCCGCCCGACAGTTGCCCGCCGGCTTCGCCCATCGGCGTGTCGTAGCCCTTGGGCAGGCGCAGGATCATGTCGTGAATGCCGCATCGTGTGGCGGCCTCGATGATCACGCTGGGCTCGGTCTTGGCAAAGCGCGCAATGTTCTCGGCGATGCTGCCGTCGAAGAGTTCAATGTCTTGCGGCAAGTAGCCCACATGCGGCCCCAACGTTTCACGTGACCAGCTTTGGATGTTTTCGCCGTCCAGCAAAACCTCACCTTCAACGTTCGGCCAGATGCCCAACAAGCAGCGCGCCAAGGTGGACTTGCCCGCGCCCGAGGGGCCCAGGATGGCCACAACCTCACCCGCATTGAAGTCGGCGTTCAGCCGTTTCAGGATGGCCGTCTTGCGCCCCGGTGCGGTGGCTTGCAGGTTGCGCAGGCTGATCTGCCCGCGCACCGTGTCGCCGACGTGGGGCGCTTGGCGCTCTGGGTTGTCGGCCAGCACTTGGTTGATGCGCTGGTAAGCCTGACGCACTTCAACGTACTGCCGCCACAGCGCCACCACGGTGCCAATGGGGCGCAGCGCGTTGGCCATCAAGGCGTTACAAGCGATCATGGCGCCCGCGCTGATCTTGCCGTCAATCGCCAACACGGCACCAATGGCCAGCATCAAAGACTGCTGCAAGTAGCCCACGTATTTGCTCACGGCTTGCATGCGGCGCGTTGTCTCTTGCGCGTCGGCCTGAGCCGCCATCTGGCGCTCGTGCACACCGAGCCACTGGTGGCGCAGATTGCCCAGCATACCCAGTGCCTCGACGGTTTCGGCGTTGCGCAGCTTGGTTTGCAGGTAGGTGCTGGACTCCAGCAAGAGGTCTTGTGTGGCCTTCAATTTTTTGAACGTGGCCCAGTGCGAGAACAAGGCCAGCGCAAACTGGATGCCCACAAATAGGACGGACGTCCACCCCAACAAAGGGTGCATGAGAAACAGCACGGCGATATAAACCACCGTCCAGGGTGTGTCCATGACGGCAAAAATGCCGTTGCCGGTGATGAACTGGCGCAGCGACGTGAGGTCGGTCAAGGCCTGCAACGGGTTCTTCGCAAGCCCATTGAGGCGCGCTTCAAAGCTGGCGGTGAAAACGCGCGTGCTCAGCTCAGCGTCAAATCGTGCACCAGCGCGCACCAGGAGCTTGCTGCGCAGCCACTCGGCGAAGCCCATCACCAGATAGAAGAACAACATGATGACGGTCAACGCCAGCAGCGTGAGCTCGTTGCCGCTGAGCATCACGCGGTCGAACACTTGCAGCATGTACAGCGTGGGCGTGAGCAACAGCACGTTGGCAAAGAAGCTGAAGACACAAACCCAAAAGAGCTCGGTCTTGAAGCCCCACAGCGTTTCACCCAGGGCGCTCATGCGACCAGTGGCTGGCGGCGCTGTGGTGGATGCCGTGGCTGCCGTGGGTGCCTTGGGCGCGCTGGTCTGTGCGGCTGTCTGTGCGGTCGCGGTGGCGGTGCTCATGCGGGGCTCCCAGGCGGGTTGGTGGTGAGCCGGGCTTGCGCTTGGGCCTGTGCTTGAGCCTGCGCTTGAGCCTGCGCTTGAGCGTGGGCCTGGGCTTGCTGTTGCATCTTCATGCGTGCTTCATCGTTGGCTTTTTTCAGTGCGGCCAGCACTTCGTCACGGGGTCCGAACACCGCCACCTGGCCTTCGTTGAGCACCAACATCTTGTCGGCTGCGCTGAGCAAGGTGGTGCGGTGTGTGATCGCCACCACTGTGCAACCTTGTGCCTTGAGCTGCGCAAAAAGTTGGAGCAGTTGTTTTTCACCGGCGTCGTCCAGACTCGAATTGGGCTCATCCAGCACGATCAGCTGCGGTGTGCCGTACACCGCGCGAGCCAAGCCCAGGCGCTGGCGCTGACCGCCAGAGAGCACCGCGCCTTCTTCGCCAATGCGTGTATCAAAGCCGTCGCTGAGTTGTTCGATCATCTCGGTGATACCCACCTTGGCAGCGGCTTCGCGCACCAGAGCCATGTCGACCTTGCCAAAACGCGCGATGTTCTCAGCCACCGTGCCTTCAAATAGCTCAATGCCTTGCGGCAGGTAGCCCAGGTACGGGCCCAGTTGCGATTTGTGCCAGCTGTGGACGTCCACGCCGTCGAGCCGCACTTTGCCGCTGGCAGCCGGCCACAGGCCCATCAGCAAGCGTGCCAAGCTGGTCTTTCCGCAGGCGGAGGGGCCGACCACCATCAACACCTCGCCCGGCAACGCAACAAATTGCACGGCCTTCAAGATGGGCACCACGGTGCCTGGGGCACCTGCGGTGACGGCCTCTACCGTGAGCACACCCTTTGGTGCGGGCAGCGGCATGCCGGGCTCAACGGGCGGCAACTTGATGAGCAACGCTTCCAGTCGGGCGTAGGCGTCACGCGTAGCGACGATGACACGCCATTGCGCCACCAGCTGCGCCATCGGGGCGAGCACACGACCGCCAAAGATGGAGGCAACGATGATCATGCCGCCGCCACCCACCAACCCATCGTGCAAGGCCAACCAGGCGGCCGCACCGAGCAACAGTGAGCTTTGTGTCGTCTGCACCAACTTGGCGGCCATGGTCGTGAAGCCTGCCGTGTCTGAGGCCGAAGCCTGCCGCGACAGAAAACGCTTTTGCCGCTGCATCCAGCGCTGGTGGACGTTGCCCATCATGCCCATCGACTCAATCACCTGGGCGTTGCGCAGCGCACCGTTGGCGTAGTTCTGACCGTCGATCGAGGCCATGGTGGCTTCTTGCAGCAGCGGCATGGTGCGTTTGTCGGTGATGTAGGCCAGACCTACTTGCAGGCCGGCGCCCACCATGGCCATGACGCCCAACCAGGGGTTGATGGCGTAGAGCAAACCCAGGCACACCAAGGCGGCCGGGATGTCCAGCGCGGCCGTGACAGCGGGCGATGCAATGAAGTCGCGCACCGCGCGCAGGTCGACAAAGACCTGGGTGGTGCCGCCTGGAATTTTGCGCAAATTGGCTTCAAATGCGGTGTTGAAGACCCGGGTTCTCAGGGCCTCGTCCGCTTGCTGGGAAGCGCGATAAAGCACCCGCGAGCGCGCGATTTCCAGCAGTTCTAGCACGACATAAACGCCGGCCACCATCACGATCAGCCAGAACAAAGTGTTCAGGTTGCGGCTGTCGAGCACGCGGCCGTAGACCTCGAACATGAACCACGAGGGCACGAGCAGCAACAGACCAATGACAAAACTCTGCCAGGCCGCTTGGCGGTACAGCGGGGATTGCTCCAGCAGCGCTGCCTTGAGCGGCGCAGCGTTGGCATGGGCTTTCGCTTGGGGGCTTTTTTTCATACGCTGGCTTGAGTGGTGGGCCGGGTGGTGGTGGGTTGCAGGGGTTGCACGGGTGGGTCTGGGAACATGGGCGGGGGAGGAATGGCGTCTTGATCGGGCACGCCGTCTTCAATCACCAGCATGTATTCAGGCAGATCAGGCGCTGCGCTTTGGCCGGGTGACGGGCTGGCGACCTGGCTGTCGGCGTCGTTGGACACGCGTGCTTCGCCTGAATTGCCTGATTCGCTCGCTTCGTCCTTGGCACCAAACATGAAGGCGAGAAAGAACTTGTCGGCATGACCGGTCAGCACAATTTCGCGCAGTTTGTCATTGCGAAAACGCTGCGCATCGGTGTCGGTCAGGGCCAAGTTGAAGCGCATGCGGCCATCCAGCGTGAACATCGACACCTGGCCGTCTTTCAGGCTCAAAGTGTGGCGATCGAAGTACACCGGCGCCTGTGGCAAAAATTTGATCTGCGGCAGCGGCTTACCGGCCATGCGTTGCAGGTTGAACGGGCTGCTGGGATGTTGGTAAACGTGCCGACAAGCGCGCGACACCGAGTAGATGGCGTTGCACACCATTTGCGAGCCCAGTCCCGGGAACTGGGCGCGCAAACCTTTGTAGGCCATGTGGTGCAAGGCCACGCGGTTCCAGCAGCCGGTTTTTTGTGCCAAGGGCGCCAAGGCATTGCACACCTGGGCAAAGGCCTGTTGCAACTCTGCCAGACGCGCACTTTGGCTGGCGCTGGTTTGCAGTTGCAGGCGAACGGTATTGTTCATATAGGAGCAAGATCATATAGGTGTCCTATATGAATTCTCTTGGTCGCACGAAATTTATTTTGCTGCGTGACACCGGTATCACGCGATAGACAATTATTCGATCAGTGCAGTTGCGTAGCGATCTGTAGGTTGGCGCTTGCTACGGCTTCTAGCGCCAAGGGCTGTAGATTCCACCCAGCGTTGTTGACTCGCCGGGCGAGCGCGTCAATCAAGCCATGCAGGGTGGCGTCGGTCAGTACCAGCCCAAGCGCCGGCTGCGCTTGCCGCTCGAAGTTGATCACCCAGCGCCGGTCTGCACGGCGCCTGCCGCAGTCGATCTTGGTAACCAGAGTCGGTGCCTGGCTGGGCACCGGCGCTTGGGTCGCCGGCTCGATACGGGTCTTGACCTGGCTGGCCATCGCTTGATGGTGGCCTTGGGCGACGACAGCTTTGGCCGAAGCATCCAGCCGCTCAGGTGGTTGGGCAGACAGGTCGGACATGGCTTGCATGTCGAGCCGCCATTTGGCGCAGACACGGCGCGTGAGGTGCAACCAATGGGTTTGCTCGACTTCACCTGCCGCTTGAAGAACCAGCCGCAAGACCAGGCGATCTTCAATCGGGTCGTGGCGAAGGCTGATATTTTTCAGCATGTGTGAATTAGAAGTGAAGTCGCCTGCACGCCAGGGCGTGGGTGACGCGCGGTACGCAGGCGAATCCTGGTTGTCTTGGTTCTCATTTGCTCGATTGGACTGCGGCCGAAGAATCAATCGCAGTGAACGATCAAAAAATCAAGCTGCTGGCGCGGCGTCTTTGTTCACCGCAGCGATGCTCTCGCGCATCATTTGTTCGCGCGCGACCAATTCTTTGAGCAGTTTGTCTTGCATGCCAACGGCGTTTGCGAAGGCTTCAACGGGTATCACCAGTTGCGTGGTGACTTCCATGCGTTGCACGGGCTGGTCGTCCTTGTTTTTGCCGCTGCCAGCGTGCACTGCCAAGTCCATGCGAACCAAGCCGTTTTGCAGTGAGAGACCGACCAGGCGGTCGGCGAAGATGATTTGTTTGTTGGGCATGTTGGATTGTCTTTTCAAGGGCTTTGGGCTGCGAACGCAGAGCGCCCCAAGCCACGGTATTTATTGGGCGTAGATGAAAGAAAGGCCCACCAACCGAGGTTGGCGGGCCTTCTTAGTTCAGTTGCGGCTGGGGATACTGCCTACTAGTTGCATTTCCCCCGCGCTGGCCTTAACCCAAATTCAGAATCTGGGCAGTTGTCAACTCGGTGCTTGGCGTGAACATGCCAATCAAGTCAACCTGGTAGGTGATACCAGCGCCAGAGTCAATGTCGGAGACCACGTAGATCTTGTAGCCATCATTGGTCGCGTCCGCAGCATTGTCCACGTCACCGGTGGTGATGAAGATGTGCTTGGAGTTGTTGTCAATGTTGCGCCCCGTCGTACCACCAAAGTCAGCAGCCGTCAGGGTTCCCTTGTTGAACGTCGTGTTCACGGTATTGCCCTGTCCGAGCAGGTTGTACCCGCCGGCAAGGGAGAACCCGTTGAACGTGTTGTTCAATGCACCACCGAAGAACGCACGGAAGTCCAAGGTGTCACTGGCGTCATAGTTCAGGATAGTGTCCGTCCCGTTCAATGCTGCTGTGGCTTCGAAGACATAACGGTCAGCGCTCTCAACTGCTGCTGCGAAGCCAGTGGCTGCTTCAGCACCAGTCAGCACCGCGTTGCCGTTGTTGCCCAGGAAACTGGCATTCAACAACGCGGCGTTGGTGATGGTGCTGCCAGCCGCAGAGGCGCCAAAAGTGAACACCAAGTTGTTGGACGTGGCGTTGTAGGTCACCGTCGAAAGCGTGCCTGCTTCAGCGGCCGTCAGACCAGAGCCTGTGAAGGCCGCAATCCAAGAGGCCAACGATACCGACGCCCATTTTGCACCGATCTGGTCGGCGTCTGCGTTCTCAGCGATATCAAACGGCAAGGCAGGCACCGCCTTGGCCAACAGGTTGGTGACAGTGGACAACAAGTTGAACACCTCACCAGCACCCCCTTGGGTCCCGGAGGTGGTACCCACACCAGCCAGCGTCTGGGTCAGAACTGCACCCGCCGCCGCTGTACGAGCACCGTCAAGCGTGTCGTTGCCGGAACCGCCACGCAGAACGTCGGCGCCACCAGAGCCTGTCAAGGTGTCGTTGCCGTTACCGCCTGTGAAGTTCACTGCCTCGTTGCCGACCGTCGAGATCGAGACACCGGAAGTGGCGTTCAGGTCTGTGGCAGCACGTGGATTGGCGGATGAGTTCTCCAGCACCGTACCGCCGAAGCTGATGGTGTTGGCACCGTTGGTCAACGCGATGACCTTGGCACCTGCGGTGACTGTGTTGGCCGTCGTATTCATGATGTACGTCGTGCCATTTTCAGCCACAGAGGCTTGCGTGAACACCACCGCTTCGAACCCGAGGGCCGAGTTGATGTTGTTGATCGCGCCGAAGACCACTTCGTCGGTGTTGGTGTCGTTCAATCCCGAACCAGGCAATGCGCCAGTCACCGTTGTGACCGTCACACTGGTCACTTTGGTGACGTCGAGCACGTCGAAGTCGAAGCCCGCAGCAGCCAGGGTTCCGTTGTCACGGATGGCGCCCAAGCTGATCTCGGTGGCGCCGGCCAGGACAGCACCGAGGCCGATGGCATTGGTGCCGTCAAAGTCGATGGCATCGTTACCCACCTTCACCGTGTCATGGTCATTGCCAGGAGCGTCAGTGAAGTTCAGGCCAGCACCAGCGTTCAACAACGAACCGAAGTCATAGACGTCGTTCGAGGCGGCGTCAGACACGATTTCAAAACCGGTCAGGATGACCGAGTTCGCAGCGGCGCCGCTACCCAACCTGACCGTGATCTGGTTGTCGACAGTGCCGATTTCCGAGATCAAGAAGATCTTGTCCGTCAGACCGGCGAACTTCAAGGTGTCTTCAGCGTCTTGCGAAGCTGCGACCCGCAAGGAACCGGAGGCGATGCCGTTGTTAGCGGTGTAGCTGCTGATGTTGTGGATTTGCGAACCGGCGATGTACGGGCCTTCAACGCCAGCACCGGTGCCGTCCTGGAACTGCACTTGACCGGTGATCCTGCCCGTGGTGAGCGGCAGGGCGGCGTTCCAGTCGGTCACGCCCAAAGTCAGGGTGATGGACTTGGTCAACTCGTTGTACTTAACAGTGTTGACACCACCACGCAGGTTGAACGTATCGGCGTCGAGTGCGTGCGCGCTGTTGGCGATCACGGTCTCGGCGTTGTCACTGCCTTCGATGCGGTTCCAGGTGGCCTGGCCTTGTGTCACTGTGGCGCTGAGACCTGCGTCGCGGTACTCGACGAAGGTGCGCTGCAGCGGGCTGGCTGTGGTGAGGTCAGAGATGCGCACGGTGTACACATCACGGTCCAGCGCTGCCGATTGTGCGGCCAGGTCGAACGCGCTCCACTTGATCTCCAAGCCCTTGGTCGAAGAGGTCAAGTCAAGAACTGACTCGCCCAACGAAGCCACGATGCGCTCGACGCTGGTCAACTGGTCAATGCGGTCGGTGGACTGCGTGAGGTCGTTAACGCCGCCGCCGAAGAACGTTGCGCCGTCGCCGTCAACCAAAACAAACTGGTTCGGCTTGGTGACGTCGAGCTCAACCACGACAGAAATGTTGTCGTTGGCGTTGCTGTAGTCCACGGTGTCGGTGTCAGCGCCGGTGCCCGTCTTGCTCAGGTTCCACTTGAACTCGTTCTGGTTGACCGCGTTCTTGATTTCAGCAGACGTTTGCGTCGCAAAGGCCTTGCGGGTGTTGTCGGTACCAGCGTTCTTCAGGGTGTCGAAGTCCATGAACGTGGCCAGAGCCAGGTCTTTGGATGGCGTGCCGTTGGCGACGTCTTCACGGGCGTTGCCGCTCATGATGTTGGCGTCAGCCACGATGATGGTGTCGTTGCCATCGGCCCAGATGATTTCGATCTCGTCGATGCCTTGCACGGTCACGTGCGTCACACCGCCCAGATCTTTCACTGTGCCATCGATGTAGCTCACAACAGCGCCGGCCGTCATGGCCGTCACGTCAAGCAGGTCGTCTTCACGGGTGCCTTGTGCTGTGTCGTTGGTCAGGCCGATGTACTCGACGCCGCCCAAAGTGTCCACCGCGACCGTCGAGCCAACACGGCCGGCTGTCATGGTGACGGTGTCGATGCCACCCAGCGAAGCGGCCACATTGTCGACCTTGATGGTGACGGTAGGCTCGGCAACACCACCGGCGACGCCGAAGCTGTTTTGGTACTCGATGCGGTCAACACCCAAGCCAGCGCTGAATGTGTTGTTCTTGGCGGCTTCGGTTTCGTCGATCAGGAGCAGGTCAGCGCCGTCGCTGGTCAACACGTTTTCAACGCCGTCAACCCGAATCACCAATGACTCGTAGTCGCCCGCAACAGGGAAGTCCAGAAGCACCGGAGTGGTCAGGATAGCGTCGGTGCTGTAACGCACTTCGCCAGCTGCGCCGCCGTTGTTGGTCAGGTTGTAGCTGATGCCACCTGCGCCAGTGACGGTGGACGAGAGCAAGGTCGCGTCGAGCGTGTCATTGCCTTGGCCGTCACCAGCCACTGCGTTGCCAGTACCCGAAACAGTACGGATGTTCTCGAAGTTGGTGAACTTGGACCAGTTGTCGATGGTGCCGTTGCCGTCAACGTCAACACCCACGGTACCCGCGCCGTCGTTGCGCAGTTCAACCACGCCAGCAGTGATGGTGTAGTCGTTCAGGGCCACAGTGAAGCGCGTGACGCCTGGCGTGAAGAGACGCTGGCTGAATTGCAGGGTGTCGTCAAACACGCCGCTGATGGTGCCTGTGCCGCTTTGCGATTGATCAATCAAGGTGACCGAAGACAGCGTCAGACCGGTCAAGGCAGCGACCTTGCTGGGGTTTGCGGCTTCCCAACGGTTCAAGATGTAGACACGAGCTTGTGGCTCGCCCAGCACTTGAACAGCGTAGAAGTTCTTGCCGCCGTCCAGCAAGTCGAATGTGGTGGTGCCGTTGCCGCCGATGGAACCTTCAACGCGGTCGTCGCCTGTGCCGCCATTGATGACGTCAAGACCATTGCCGCCGAGCAGAAAGTCGTCGCCGTGTACAGCCACGCCGTTAGGCACGGTGGACAATGGCGAATTGGTAGCGGTGTTGTTGGGGATGGCAGTGGTGGTGCCGAAAACAACATCTTGCAAGTTGTTCGCGCCCACATCGATAACCATGGCTTCTTTGCCAGTCTGCGTGCCACCAGCATTCAAGCCAGTTGACAGCGTGGAGCGGCTGATGAATGTCTCACCAACAAACAGCACGTTGGTTTCGTTCAATTCGCCATTGCGGCCGTCAAAGTTGAACAGCTCCAATTCGTGCTGTGACACGTTGGTGACAACCACTGACGGAACCTCACCACCCGACAGGTTGCCCAAGGTCACAACAGGCCGAACCATGAACACGGTTTGCTCGCCGTTGTAGGTGCGCTGGGTGAAGGTCAATGTGGTGCCAGCGCTGACCGCTGAGTTCACAGCGCCCGCTGACGTGTCATCGTCCATGAAGGAGTTGATGAACGCGTTGTAGCGAGCCAGGAAGTTCGACTGGATGGTTGCCTGGTTGGTAACGGTGATGCCGTCTTCGTTGGCAACGATGTTGCCGTCCAGGTCCACGCCCACTTGCAACGTGTACTTGACACCGTTCACGTCGGTGGTGACGCGGTCTTTGGTGGTCAGGTTGGTGAACACCAAGGTGTAGGACTGGTCTTCGGCCAAACGGGTGCTGGCAACACCGTCGCCGTCTTCGTCAACAAAATTGATGACCAAGTCTTGGGCGTAGGCGTCAACACCCAAGGAAATGGTGCTGCCGAGAACGCCGTCGTCGTCCGTGCCTTCGTTGTCGAGGCGGTCTTCGTACGATTTGTAGATGATGCGGTCTTTGGTCGTGCTGGTACCGGCAGGGTTGAAGGTCGCCAGGGCCGAGAAGGCACCATTGGACACCACACCACCGACGGCATAGCCTTTTGCGACTGTGTCGGAAATCTCACGCCCACCGGTGTCGGTCACAACAATGGTGTTGCCCACAGCCGCAGCAGTGACTTTGGAGTCAATGGCCTTGTAAGCCGTGTTGACCAACGCGGCCACTTCGATGGCGTTGTTAGCAGCGCTGAGTGCAGCCATATCGGCCACGGAGAATGTCACCGTACCAATTTTGATGGTGAACGATGTCATGGCCACATCTGGCGAGGCCAGGTTCGTGGTGCCAAGGTCAACGATCAACGACGAGGCGCCCGCAGTGCTGGTGCCGCCGATGTTGAAGTCGCGGTCGAACAGGTTCGCGCCTGTGGCGCTCACGTCCCAAATGTTGTCGCCGTTGGCGTCGCGCTGGCGATGAATGACGTCAACGCCGTCAGCACCGTTCACGCCAGCCGAAGTCATGGTGGCGAAGTAGAAGTCGTCGTTACCACCACCACCGGACAGCCTGTCGTTACCGGCGCGACCTTCGATCACGTCGTTGCCAGCGTCGGCATATAAGGTGTTGGCGGCGTTGTCACCACGCAGATCGAGGTTGCCCGAGTAGGCCCTGTGGTTTTGCTGGTTGCGGAAGGTCAGGTCGGCGGCGCTGTTGGCGCCGGCAGCCTTGTAGTCCACACCGCCCATACCAGTGGCGATGACGGAGTCCATGCCCGTCATGGCAACACGCGAGGTACCGAGGTAGTTGGTACGGTCCTGGCTGTTCACGCCCACGCCGCTCACGAAGTCAGTACCACCGTAGCCTGCCGATTGGTTGATGTCGAAACCCAGCAAGTCGATGCGAATGACGCCGTCAGTCAGCACTTGGGCGGCTGTGCGGGTGCCCAGCGAGTTGGCAGTCAGGAACAGGGTGTCTGTGCCAACGGAAACGTTACCGTTGCCATCCAAGTCACCAGCGATGATGCCGTTGTCAGACTCGAAAACGATGTCGTCGTTGCCAGCGCCACCGAACAGCT
>JAYVRO010000382.1:0-4452 GCA_043776165.1 Rubrivivax sp.
CGCGCCACCGTGGTCAAGGCATTCAGAGCCTGCTGCGCCCGTGTGGGGTCGAGCGCCGAGAGCGGCTCGTCAATCAACCACAAACGCGCCGGCGAGACAAAAGCGCGCGCCAAGCCAACGCGCTGGCGCTCGCCGCCCGACAAGCGGTCGACGCGCTCAAAGAGCTTGTCGGCCAGATCAAACCGCTCCAGCGCGTCATGCGCTGCGGGGATGTCACTGGGATAAAAAAGTGAACGCACGCTGGCCAGCAGACTCATGCCTGGCAAGCGCCCGGCGAGCACGGCAGTCACGACCCGCTGGCGCGGCGGCAAGGGCGGCACTTGCGGCGCCAGAAAAAGCTGCCCGCGCAGTTGTTGCAATGCCCTGCGGGGCAGGGCCCAAGGCGAAGCGCCGTCCAGCAGCACCTCGCCAGCACCTGGCCGCATGGCGCACGCCATGACCTGCAAGAGCGTGGTCTTGCCAGCACCTGAAGGGCCAATGATGGCCAGTTGTTCGCCCGAAGCCACCCGCAGGCTCGCCCCCAACAGGGCCGCTGGCGCGTGGGCGCGCGCCAAAGGGTGCCGCGCGGTGGCGCCTTGCAGTTCGAGTTTCATCGGGCGCGGATCATGGGCTTGCACTCTTCGGGCAGCGTGCATTGGGGGTGCAGCACAACAAGCGCCATGTATTACAGCAATCCGGCGCTGCGCGCTGCGGTTTCAATGCCTTTGTAGTTCTCGGGCTTGCTGGTGACGAAGCGCGTGGCGCGTTGCAGTTCCAAGATTTCCTTGCCTTCAGCGGTGTCGCGGCTCAGGGCCAAAAAGGCTTGTGTGATCTTTTCGCGCAGCGCGGCAGGCATGTCGGCGTGCACCGTCCAGTTGTAATCGTAGTAACCCGGCGTGGTGAAAAAAACGCGCACCGCGGTGGTGTCCACTTTTTTGTCGGCCACGAACTTGTCCCAGACAGAAATGTTCAGCGCACCGGCTTGCACCTTGCCCGAGGCAACGGCGGCAATGGTGGCGTCATGCGCGCCGCTGTAGGCCACACGTTTGAAGTCTTTGTCAGGGTCCACACCGGCTTGCAGCAAGAAGCTGCGGGGCATCAAGTGTCCTGAGGTCGAGCTTTGCGAGCCAAAACTTACATCGCGGCCTTTCAAATCGGCCAAAGTTTTGATCGCGGGGTCGCCGGTGATGAACACCGAACGAAATTTCTCGTCTTCTTCGCGCTGCACCAAGGGCAGCATCTTGCCGCCAGAGCGCACGTTGGCCTGTACGAAGGTGAAGCCACCAAACCAGGCCATGTCGATCTTTTTGTTGACCAAAGCTTCAACTGAGGCTGCGTAGTCGGTGACGGGCGTGTATTCCACTTTCACACCGAGTTTTGTTTCCAGGTACTTCATCAGTGGCTGGGCTTTACGCGCCAGCTCGCTGGGTGATTCGTCTGGGATGGCGGTGACCCTGAGAATCTGCTGTGCGTGCACTTGGCTCGCCAAACCGGCGCAGGCGAGGACAGCGCAGCTCATCAAGGCGCGAAAAGTACGTGAAGGGGAAAGGCTCAGCATGACGTGCTCCTGGGGTGGTTGAAAGGTCGCGATCGTTGCACCACATCGAGCGGCGCAGGGCGCATTGGAACCGAAGTTCGAAGACCCGGCGCAGCCCTGGGTCGCGCTGCTACATTCGTCAGGAACTCATCGCCCAACCGACACCCTTTCATGCGCCAGCCCGTTTTCCATCAACTGCACCACATCAACTCGGCCACCCTGGTCGACGAAGCCTTGTCGGGTTTGGCGCAATCGCCTGCTCAAGTCTCGCCAAAATTTTTCTACGACGCCTTGGGTTCGCGCCTGTTTGACGCCATCACCGAGCTGCCCGAGTACTACCCCACCCGCACCGAAGCAGCGATTTTTGCCCAGCACGGCGCGTCCATGGCGACTGCCGTGCATGCGGCCTGCGGGCCCACGCCCACGATGATTGACTTGGGTGCTGGCAACTGCGCCAAAGCGGCCGGTCTGTTCGGTGCCCTGCAGCCCAAGCACTATGTGGCGGTGGACATCTCGGTGGGCTTTTTGCGCCAGGCGGTGAACGCCCTACAAAGCCAGTTCCCGCACATTGAGATGAGTGGTGTGGGGCTCGACTTTTCAGCTCAGCTGGCTTTGCCGATGGGCTTGGTGCACGGTGCGGCCGTGGTTTTTTATCCAGGCTCGAGCATTGGCAACTTCAGCCCAGACGCTGCTCTGCGCCTGCTGCGCGAGGCGCGCGAAGTGAGCCAGGGTGGTGCCTTGCTGATCGGTGTGGATCTGGTGAAAGATGTGGCCACATTGGAGGCCGCCTACGACGACCCTTTGGGTGTCACCGCCGCCTTCAACCTGAACTTGCTGAGCCATGTGAATCGCCTGACAGGCAGCGATTTTTCAGCGCGGGATTGGTTGCATGTGGGGCTCTTCAACACCGCCTTGTCGCGCATCGAGATGCACTTGCAAGCCAGGCAGGACGTGACCGTGCACTGGCCCGGTGGGCAACGCGCATTTGCTGCCAAAGAACGCATCCACACTGAAAATTCCTACAAGTGGCAGCGTGAAGACTTTGCTGTGCTGCTGCGCCGCGCCGGTTACACGCAAGTGCAGACCTGGTGCGACAAGCGCGATTGGTTTGCAGTGATGTTGGCCGCGTAGACACCTACAAGGCGCAACTGCGAAACCCAGCGCAAATGTCATTGCGCTCTGGCGTGAAGTAGTTGCGATAGCGCGCGTTGTGCATGCGGGGCTGGGTCATGCTGGACGCGCCGCGCAGCACTTGATGTGTGCCAAACCAGGGCGCTGAGTACTCGCGGTAGGGGTGCGGCGTAAAGCCTGGGTAGGGCGCAAACGTGCTGGCCGTCCATTCCCAAACGGCACCCCACTCGAACAAGTCGGGTTGTGTGAGAGCGGCGCGCTCCCATTCCGCTTCCAGAGGCAAACGTCTCCCCGCCCAGCCGCACCAAGCCCGGGGTTCATGAAACGGGAGGTGGCATGCCGGCAATGTCATGTCAAGTGTTGACCAGAGGCTGCCCTTCAGTTGCTGCCAAGTGCCAGCCTCTTGGCGCAGGTAGCGCGGGTGCAGCGCCCTGTGTTCACCGAGCCACACGCGGCCCGCTTCACTCCACCACTGCAGCTGTCCGTAACCACCGGCGAGCACAAACGGCAGGTACCCGGCCCAGCTGAGCACACGGCTGTCGATGGCGGATGCGCCGAGCATCACGGTGTGGGCGCCCAGCTCGTTGTCAAATGCAAAACCCGACCCTTCGCGCCCCAGGCGCCATGGGCCCGGGCCATGGGTGATGGGTTGGCGGCTGCTGCGCAAGGGCTGCGGCGCCCAGCGTGCATCGTCCACATCAATGCCCAGGGCCTGCGCGGTGTAGAGCGCGGCTTCGTGGTGCATGTCTTCGTGCAGCAGCACCAGGCGCGCGAAGTACAAGGCCGTGTCATCGTCCGGCGTGGTCTTCAAGAGCGCCAGCGTTTGCTCCAACTGCGCTGCCAACTCAGCGCGTGTGGCTGTGGCGTTTGGCAAGGGCAACTGCCAACGCGAGTCGTGCGGCACGGTGCTGCTGTCGTAAAGGGCATCGGCGTCGGGCCGCAGCGGCGCGCCGCGCTCGGCGTCGGGGTTGGCCGCGATGCCCAAACGAGCTTGGCTGAACCGTGCCAGCCAAACTTCCTGGAACCAGCCAATGTGGCCCAGCTCCCACAGCGGCGGGTTCCATTGCGGGCTCACCGGCAGCGCGCCGCCGGTGGGCGCCAAGGCGGCCTCGAACTTGGCGAATGTGGCCAAGGTGTCGCTTCGGCTGCTGGCCAAGGCCTGGGCCAGCGCGGGGCCTTTGGCCAGCCGAATGCTGTTACCCACGTGGCTGTGCGGATTCATGCGCAGTATCCTGAGCCCATGCAACCCGCCATCGTCAAACCCCGCGTCGTCATCGTCACACCCGCCCTGGCCCAGGCCAACAACGGCAATTGGCAAACGGCGCAGCGCTGGGCAAATTTCATGGCTGAAGTCTATGACGTGAGGCTCACCGACCAGTGGCGTGATGGCGACGAAGGGCTGATGATTGCCCTGCACGCACGCCGCTCAGCGCCGTCGATACAGGCTTGGCGCGATGCCCCGGCGCGCAAGCCGCTGATGCTGGTGTTGACGGGCACCGACCTGTACCGCGACATCCATGTCGACGCGACAGCGCAGCAATCGCTTCAGCTGGCAGACAGGCTCGTGGTGCTCAACGAGTTGGGCCTGAACCAGCTCACGCCCGCACTGCGCGCCAAGGGCCACGTCATCTTGCAGTCCAGCAGCACCCGACGCCGACGGGTGAAGGCGGTCAGCCGTGTGCGGGCGCTGATGGTGGGGCACTTGCGCGAAGAAAAATCGCCTCAGACCTTCATGCAGGCAGCGGTGGTTTTGGCTCGCCGCAAAGACCTCTTGTTTGACCATGTGGGCGGCGGGCTCGACACTG
>JAYVRO010000383.1:0-4420 GCA_043776165.1 Rubrivivax sp.
GCCCAGCTGATCAAGAGCAACCACCTTGTCGTGGACTGATTCCATCGGGGTCCTCAGCCGCCCTCAGCCACCCTCAGCCACCCACCACGCCCCCATTCACCCTTCGCACCGCCACCACCGCTGATCGTGGCCGCCCGTTGGGTTTGTACTCCGGCCAGTTTGAAAACCGCTGTGGTTGTGCCGGGTCGGTGCGTTCGCTGGGGGTTTCACCTGGGTGCTGGACGTTGGTGAACATCGTCGTCCCGTCGGGCGTGAAAGTGCACGCCGTGAGCTCGCAACCCACGGGGCCGGTGAGGAAACGGCGCACTTCGCCAGTGGCCACGTCGCAGGCCAGCACCTGGTTGTTGCCCATGGGAATCATCTCGCCCTTGTTGAGCGACGTGGGCGAGATGTCGCAGCCAATCCAGAGCAGGCCGCGGCCGTCAAAGGCAATCGTGTCGGGACATGCAAACAAGTCACCTCGAATGTTACCCTTCGACTCAGCTCGAACGTTGGTCGGGTCACCACACAACACCAGGTGGTTCCAGGCAAAACTGCGGCCATCAAAGTCGCCTTCATCCTTCCAGCGAATGATGTTGCCCATGGTGTTGTTGGCGCGTGGGTTGGCGGCGTCTACGCCGGGTCGATTGGCCTGGCCGCGCTGGCTGTTGTTGGTCAAAGTGCAATAGACCCAGCCGCTCTGCGGGTCGATGGCCAGCCATTCGGGGCGGTCCATCTTGGTGGCGCCCAAGAGGTCACTGGCCTGGCGCGCTTTGATGACCACTTCGGCCTGATCGGCAAAACCGTTGGCGGGTGTGAGCGGGCCCTGGGCATGCACCAAGGGCAACCAGGCACCGCGCCCGTCGGCATCAAAACGGGCCACATAGAGCACACCGTGGTCGAGCAAATCGCGGTTGTTTTGCGCCTGTGTTTTGCCGTTTCCCGCGGGGGCGATGCGGTCGCGGCTGACGAACTTGTAGATGTACTCAAAGCGCGCGTCTTCACCGCTGTACACCACGGCGCGGCCATCGTTGGTGACGCCCACCCAAGCGCCTTCGTGCGCCGCGCGGCCCAGCGCTGTGCGCTTGACGGGGGTGCTGGTGGGGTCCATCGGGTCCATCTCAACGATCCAGCCAAAACGGTGGAATTCGTTGGGGGTTTTGCGGGCATCAAAACGATCGTCGTGTTCGGCCCAGCGGTACCAGGCGCCCTTGTTCAGGCCCCAGCGGCCTTGGTCTTTGGTGATGCTGTCACCACCGGCAAAGTAGCCGGCCCAGTTTTCTTCGCCCGACAGGTAGGTGCCCCAGGGCGTTTTGCCCGCGGCGCAATTGCCTAAGGTGCCCAGGATGGTCTTGCCCTGCGGGTCGGCCGCGGTGCGCATCAAGGGGTGACCCGCAGCGGGGCCGCCAACGGCAAAAGGCGTGGCCATCGTGAAGCGTCGCGCGTACGGAGAAGGGCGCACCACTTGCCATTGCCCCGCGTCGAGCTTGACTTCAATGACGGCCAAACCATGCGAGTTCTGGGCTTTTCTAACCTTGTCAGCTGACCAGGTTTTCATGCCGTCAGGGTGCAACAAACCGTCGTCGGTGTACTCGTGGTTGAGGGCTAACAGGCCATGGGCGCTGCTCCCGTTGATGGCGTAGTAGTGCATGCCGTCGTGGTGCTGGCCCAGCTGCGCGGCTTGCTCGGCAGCGGTGTTGCTGGCGTCGTCGCGCCAAGCGGGCATGTTGCCTGGCAGACCCACAGGCTCACCCCACATGGCGAAGGGCTGCGCGGTGTAGCCAGCGGGCACCAGGAGCTTGTCTTCAGCCGAGATCGGGATGGACTTAAAACCGAGTTGAGACGTCGCACCCGCCCCCGTGGCGCAGCCTGAGAGCCAGGGCGAAAAGAGGCCCGTGGCGAGGGCGCCAAAACCCATGTTCAAAAACGTGCGGCGCTCGGGTGACGATACGTCGTGAATGCTTGGGTTATCTGAAACGTTACTGCTTTCCATGCTGTCGAAGTCTTTGGCCATCGGTGTTCTTCTTTCTCAAAGTTTTTCGGTTTCGCCAGTGCGCGGCTGCCACTTCATCAAGTGTTTTTCCACGCGGCCCACCAAGCCGTCCAGCACCAGCGCAAAAGCGGTGAGCACCAAGATGCCAGCCATCACGGTGTTGATGTCAAACGTGCCTTCGGCTTGCAAGATGAGGTAACCCACGCCCTGGCTGGAGCCCAGATATTCACCCACCACGGCGCCCACAAAGGCCAGGCCCACGCTGGTGTGCAAACTGCTGAAAACCCAGCTCGTGGCGCTGGGCAAATACACGTGGCGCAGCAGTTGGCGCGGGCTGGCACCCAGCATGCGTGCGTTGGCCAGCACCACGGGGCTGACCTCTTTCACGCCTTGGTAGACGTTGAAAAAAACAATGAAAAAGACGAGCGTGACGCCGAGTGCCACCTTGCTGCCCATGCCGAGTCCAAACCACACCGAAAAAATCGGCGCCAAGATGATGCGCGGCATGGCGTTGAAGGCCTTGATGTAGGGCTCCAAGATGGCGCTGGCCAAGGGGGTCAACGCCAACCACAGGCCGCTGGCCAAGCCCAGCGCCGAGCCCACGGCAAAGGCCGCCAAGGTTTCAAACAAGGTCACAGCCAAGTGCCGGTAGATGTCGGCGTCCAGCACAAACCAGGTCCACACGCGGGCCAACACCTTCAGTGGCTCGCCAAAAAAGAACGCGGCTTGGCGGTCGTTATCAAACATGAAGGGCGGCAGCAGCCCCGGCGCTGTCAGCACATGCCACAGCACAAAAAGTGTCAGCAGCAAAACCACTTGCCACAGGCGCAGGTATTTCAGCTGGGCTGGATTCATGGCGCCGCCTTCAGTTGCTGCGCGTAGCCCTTCAGCACCTCGTCGCGCAACACGGCCCAGATGGCGCTGTGCAGTTCAACAAAACGCGGCGATGTCTTGATCTCGGCAACGTCACGTGGGCGCGGCAAGTCGATGTCGAATTCACCCATTGGGTGCGCCGCCGGGCCTGCGCTGAGCACCACCACGCGGTCGCTCATGGCGATGGCTTCGTCGAGGTCGTGCGTGATGAAGAGCACGGCCTTTTTCTTGGCCTGCCACAAGGCCAGCACTTCGTTTTCCATGAGTTGGCGGGTTTGAATGTCGAGCGCAGAAAAGGGCTCGTCCATCAAGATGAGGTCGGGGTCCAAGGCCAGCGTTTGAGCCAGCGAGGTGCGCTTGCGCATGCCACCCGACAGCTGGTGTGGATAGCGGTCACCAAAACCGCCCAGGCCGACACGGCGCAGCCAGTCTTCGGCCTGCGACCGGGCATCAGCCACACCCCGAAACTCCAGGCCCGCAGCGACATTGCCAAGCGCTGTGCGCCAGGGCATCAGGCTCTCGGCCTGGAACATGTAGCCAGCGCGCGTGTTGATGCCGCTTAGCGTTTGACCGAACACACTCACGGTGCCGGTGCTGGGTGCGAGCAAACCGGCCGCCAGGTTCAGCAGCGTGCTCTTGCCGCAGCCGGTGGGGCCGACGACGCTGACAAATTCACCCGCCGCCACGCTGAGTGAGACGTCCCGCACAGCGGTGTAGCGCTGCGCGGCGTTGTCGCGGCTCACGAAGGTGGCGCTGACTTGGTCGAGCACGAGGGCATGCGGCGTGGACGCTGGGTTCGTCATCTCATTCCAGGTCAAATTTTGACGGGCGCTTTGCCCCACTTCAGCAACGCCTTGCGTGCAAAGTCATTCGTCACCACGGCGCCCAGGTCGAGCTTGGCTTTGGCGATGTCGGCGTCGATGCTGGCCAGGGCACGAAATGCCGTGTCGGCACCTTTCTCGGGGAACAAACCATCGGCACTGAGTGCGCCTTTGGCCGCCAGAAAAGCGTCGATGTAGACGGCGCGGTCGCCCAGCAAATAGCTCTCGGGCACGGCCTTGATGATGTCGCCCGGCCCTGCCGCTTGTATCCACTGGTTGGCGCGCACCATGGCGTTGGCCAGGGCTTGTGTGGTGGCGGGGTTTTTGTCGATGAAGCTCTGTGGCGCATACAAGCAGCCAGCGGGCATGGGGCCACCAAAAACGCGTTCGGCTTCGGCCACCACGCGCGTGTCCGAGACGATCTTCATGTCACCTGACCGCACCAGCAAGGTGACAACGGGGTCGAGGTTGCTCATGGCGTCGATCTGCCCCGAGCGCATGGCGGCCACCGCGCCTTGCGCCGCGCCCACGCCGATGATGGACACGTCGCTGGGTTTCAAACCCGCCTTGGCGAGGATGAAGTTAACCATCACATTGGTAGAAGAACCGGGCGCGGTAACGCCGATCTTCTTGCCCTTCAAATCGGCCACAGTCTTGAAGTTGGGCATGGTCTTGGGGTTGACGCCCAGCACGATTTGCGGCGCGCGGCCTTGCAACACAAAAGCGCGCAGGCGCTGGCCTTTGTGCTGCATGT
>JAYVRO010000384.1:0-16036 GCA_043776165.1 Rubrivivax sp.
TGGCGTCCCCGCCGGCATCCACGCGGTTGGCCGCCAGGATGGCCATCGAACGCGCCTGTTCGGTGTGGATGGTCATCTCGACCATGCGGTGCTGCAAGACCTGAAACGACGCAATGGGCACGCCGAATTGTTTGCGCGTCTTCAGATACTCAAGCGTTGCATCGTTCGCGTACTTCATGGCACCAATGGCGTCGGCACACAACAGCGCGGTGGCAAAGTCGACGGCTTCTTCGATGGCAGGCAAGGCCGCGCCATCGGCACCCAACAAGGCATCGGCGCCGAGCACAACACCGCTCAACAGCAGGTCGGCCACACGCAAACCGTCCACCGTGCGGCTGGGGTTCAGGCTGACCCCGGTGGCCCCGGGGTCAACGATGAACAGGCTCACACCCGTCGGCGTGTGGGCGGAGACGATCAAGCGCTGCGCAGACGACGCACCCACCACCACACACTTGGCGCCGTCAAGCACCCAGCCACTCCCCTGTGCACGGGCTTGGGTCACCGTGGGCGTCAATTCATAGCGATGGCCTGGCTCATAACAAGCAAAGGCCAACTTCGATGTGCCGTCGATCAGCCCTGGCAACAACGCAGCGCGCTGCGCCGCGTTGCCCAATCGTGAAAGCAAACGCCCGGCCAGGGCGATGTTGTCGAGCATGGGCTCAACCACCATCGCTTCACCAAAGGCTTCCATCGGCGCCATCAAATCGGTGGCCCCACCGCCAAAACCACCGTCGGCCTCAGGCAAGGCAATGGCCGTCAAACCCATCTCGGCAAAGGCCGCCCATGCTTTGTCGCTCAACCCACTGGGCGACTGGAGAATGGCTTTGCGCTGCTCAAAGCCATATTCGTTGTTCAGGTATTTGCGCAGCGAATCAGCCAGTTGTTTCTGTTCATCACTCAGTTCGAAATTCATGACTTGTCCTTGTGCGGCGGGTGGCTCACAAACCCAGCGTCATCTTGGCGATGATGTTGCGTTGGATCTCGTTGGAGCCCGCATAGATGCTGGCTTTGCGGTAATTGAAATAGCGCGGTGACAAACGCGATGTGACGTGGTCAATGGCACCGCCGTCAACCGCCACAAAGGGCTGCGCCATCGGGCCAACGGCCTGCATCATGAGTTCGGTGATGCCTTGCTGTACCTCGGTGCCCCGAATCTTCAACATCGACACATCAGCACCGGGCGGCTGGCCCGAGCGCCGCATCTTGTCGAGGAAGCGCATGGAGGTCAGCTCCAGCGCTTCGAGTTCGATTTCAAGTCGCGTCAAACGATCACGAAAACGAGCATCTAACATCAAAGGTTGGCCGTTTTTCCTTTCGCGCGCAGCCAAGGTTTTCAAGGCTGCCATTTCACGTTTGGACGCCCCCACGTTGCCCGAACCCATGCGCTCATGGCCCAGCAGATATTTGGCCACTGTCCAGCCCTTGTTCTCTTCATGGACAAGGTTTTCAACGGGCACTTTCACATCGTCAAAAAAGATCTCGTTCACCTCGTGGCCACCGTCCATCAAGATGAGCGGGCGCACCGTGATGCCGGGTGTTTTCATGTCCATGAGCAAGAAGCTGATGCCTTCTTGGCGCTTCTCGGCCTGGGTGTCGGTGCGCACGAGGCAGAAGATCCAATCGCCATAGTGGCCCAGCGTGGTCCAGATTTTCTGGCCGTTCACAAGGTAGTGATCACCCTTGCGCTCGGCACGGGTTTTCAGTGCGGCCAAGTCGGAACCGGCCCCTGGCTCGGAGTAGCCCTGAACCCAGAAGTCATCGCCTTCACGGATGCGTGGCAAAAAGCGGCTCTTTTGCTCAGGCGAGCCGAAACGCAGCAAGACCGACGCGCACATGGCCGGACCAAACGGCGGCAGGCCCGGTGCGCCAGCGTGGCCAAATTCTTCGTCGTAGATGTAGCGCTGGGTGATTTCCCAACCCGTGCCACCCCATTCCTTGGGCCAGTGCGGCACCGACCATCCCTTGGTTGCCAAGATCTTGTGCCAGCGCAAGATCTCTTCTTTGGTCAAGTGTTTGTAGCTGGTCACCTTGTCGCGGATGTCAGCGGGCAAATTCGCAGCCAGCCAAACGCGCACTTCGTTGCGAAAAGCTTGTTCTTCGGGGGAGTAGCTCAGGTCCATTGTTAATCCTCTTGCCTTACTCGGCGCCACGGTGTGTTGACACAGTGCAAACACGGCTCCTGCGCGGCGCTGACAGCATGCATCATCGTGCCTGGCGGGTCGTTTGGCAGCCAAGACAATCCCTGAGATGCATGCAACAAACACAGTCACCAATATGACATCCCCACTGGGTTATGACACCCCTGTCGTGCAACGCTGGTTGGCACAACATGTCCCGCACTTGACACCCCCGCTGCGCTGGACTCGGCTGGAAGGCGGGCATTCCAACCTCACGTGCCTGATCGAAGACAGTGCGGGCCAAAAAGTCGTCATTCGCCGACCACCCCTTGGGGTGTTGCTACCCAAGGCACACGACATGGGCCGCGAATGGGCGCTCATCTGCGCGCTGGGGTCCACCGCCGTGCCGGTGGCGCCGGCTTTGGCGTTCTGTGAAGACACCTCGGTGACGGGCGCGCACTTCTATGTGATGGGCCATGTGGCGGGCCACGCGCTCAACAGTGCAGAAGACACCGCCCGCCACGTGCCACTGGCGCAGCGCCAGGCCCTTGCCTGGTCATACATCGACATCCTGGCAGCCTTGCACGCGATCGACCCCGACACCGTGGGCCTGGGCGGTTTGGGCAAAAAAGACGGCTACATCCTGCGCCAACTCAGCACCTGGTACCGCTCCTGGAATGCCTCGATTTCAGGCGCGCAATTTGACGACCCGCGCGCCCACAGCTTGCAACAGTTTTTTGCAGCGCATGTGCCCGAGCAAGGCCCTGCGCGCATCGTGCATGGCGACTACACGCTGCGCAATTGTTTGACGGGTGCGAACTGCCGCATTGCGGCCGTGCTTGATTGGGAAATCTGCGCCCTGGGCGACCCGATGGCCGACCTGGGCTACGCCATGAATCACTGGGCACAACCAGGCGACGCACCCTCAGTGCGCGGCAGTTTGGCGACTGACATTGCGGGCTTCCCCACACGGGCTGAAATGGTCGCCCGCTACGCGGCAAAAACCGGCCGCGATGTGTCTAAGCTCGACTACTACGTCGGCTTCAACCACTGGAAATCAGCCGCCATCTTGCATGGCGTTTATGCGCGCTACAAAGAAGGCAAAAAGAGCATTGAGGGCGTGGACATGGCGGGCCTGCAACAGGGCATTGCCGTGCACTTGGACAACGCCCAAGGGGCGGTGGGACGTTTGAAAGGTTAGGCGCCCGACGTTCAGTGCTGACGTTCAGTGCTGACAGTGGCTTGCCAGCCTCGTTGCTTCAAGCTGCGGGCTGCACGGTCAGCTTCAGGCCCAGCGCAGTGCAAACGCGGGCGATGGTGTCAAAGCGCGGCTGCGAACCTGGGCGCAGGGCTTTGTAAAGTGCCTCGCGCGTCACGCCCGCTGCGTCGGCAATCTGCGTCATGCCCCGCGCTCGCGCCACGTCGCCGAGCGCCGCAGCCAGCAACGCGGGGTCACCGTCCTCGATCACCAAGCTCAGGTACTCAGCCATGTCCTGATCAGTCTTGAGGTGGTCGACCACATCGAAGACGGGCAACTCAGATACTTTGATCATCTTGGCCATATCAATCCTCAAGTTGTGCAGCCAGGCGCTGCACGGCTGTGATGTCGGCCTGCTGGCCGCTTTTTTTACCGCCTCCCAGCATCACGATCAGCACAGTGCCACGTTGTACGAAATACATCCGCCAGCCAGCGCCAAAGTGTTCACGCATTTCACTCACACCGCCTCCGACTGGTCTTGTGTCACCCAAGTTGCCCAATTGGGCTTTGCGCAGCCGGAGCAACAAGCGGCGTTGCGTCAACCGATCAGGCAGCTTGGACAACCAAGCATCGAATTCGGCAGTGCGCTTGATCGTGAACACGGCAGAATTGTAATCACTCGATTACAACGCGGTGAACACATGCGGATCGAATGCGACGAATCGCGGCGGCCCGCCGCCTACTGAAACGCCACTTCCACAAAGCTCCTCAGCTTGCGACTGTGCAGCCGCCCCTGGTGCTCTTCACGCATCAATGCCACTGCACGCATGCCAATGCGCAGGTGTTGGTCAACACGCTCGCGGTAGAAGTGGTTGGCCATGCCGGGCAATTTGATGACACCGTGCAAGGGTTTGTCGCTGACGCAGAGCAAGGTGCCGTAGGGCACGCGGAAACGGAAGCCGTTGGCGGCGATGGTGGCACTTTCCATGTCCAGCGCCACAGCGCGGCTCTGTGAGAACCGCCGCTCGGGCGTGCGCTGGGGCAGCAGCTCCCAGTTGCGGTTGTCGGTGCTGGCCACCGTGCCGGTACGCATGATTTTTTTCAGCTCATAGCCTTGCAGTTGCGTCACGTCGGCCACGGCTTGTTCGATCGCACGCTGCACTTCCGCCAAGGGGGGAATGGGCACCCACAGCGGCAAGTCTTCGTCCAGCACATGGTCTTCACGCACATAACCGTGGGCCAGCACGTAGTCACCCATTTGCTGCGTGTTGCGCAGGCCCGCGCAGTGGCCCAGCATCAGCCATGCGTGGGGGCGCAGTACGGCGATGTGATCGGTGATGGTTTTGGCGTTGGCCGGGCCCACGCCGATGTTGACCATGGTGATGCCCGCACCGTCAGCACGCACCAGGTGGTAGGCGGGCATTTGCGGCAAGCGCGGTGGCACTGTGCCGAGTGAGTCTTGCGGCATCGCAGCTTGACCCACACGGCGCGTGACGACATTGCCAGGCTCCACAAAAGCAACGTATTCGCTGCCCGCGTTGGCCATTTCTTGGTGGCCTAGCTTGATGAATTCATCAATGTAGAACTGGTAGTTGGTGAACAGCACAAAGTTCTGAAAATGCTCTGGCGCGGTGCCCGTGTAGTGGCGCAAACGGTGCAATGAATAGTCCACACGCGGGGCAGTGAAGAGCGACAGTGGTTGCGCTTCACCCGCTGCGGGCTCGAAGGTGCCGTTGGCAATGCCGTCGTCCATGGCGGCCAAGTCGGGCAAATCGAACTGATCGCGCATCAACATGCGCCGCTCGGCGCTCATCGAGCCTTCGATGTGGTCGTTTTCTGCAAATGAAAAGTGCACGGGGATGGGCTGCGAACTGGTGCCCACTTCCAGGCTCACGCCATGGTTTTGTTTGAGCAGCGCGAACTGCGTCTCAAAATAACTGGCAAAGAGGTCGGGCCTCGTGAGCGTGGTCTCAAAAGTGCCGGGGCCAGCCACAAACCCGTAGCTCAAGCGCGAGTCGGCGCGCGCCACGGTGCGAGTGGTCACGCGCACAAAGGGGTAACAGGCACGCACACGTCCGGGCAAACTTTCACCGGCCACAAAACGCTGCAAACACGCACGCAAGTGGGCAATGCTGCTGTCGTAAATACGCCGCACTTGGGCCAGTGCGGCGGCGGGGTCGTCAAAGTGGGCGGGCGCGATGTAGGGCGGTTGGGGCTGCATGGCAGGCATTGTCACGCCTTGTTGTGCAGCCCCGTCTTGCTACCCTTCCACATGACACACATTGGAAGATCAGTTGCGAAACACCGCCGCCGTGCTGGCGTCTTCTTCGCCGCCTTCCAGCATGCGCACCTCGTGGCGGCCCACCACCAGGTGGTGCACTTCATCAGGCCCGTCGGCCAAACGCAGGGTGCGTTGCTGCGCGTACATGTGGGCCAGCGGGGTGTGTTGTGATACACCCAAAGCACCGTGCATCTGAATGGCCTGATCAATGATTTCGCACACACGCTCGGGCACCAAGGCCTTGACCATGTGCACCCATACGCGGGCTTCGCGGTTGCCCAAAACGTCCATGGCCTTGGCGGCCTTGAGCACCATCAGGCGCATGGATTCGATCTCGATGCGAGCGCGCGAGATGATCTCGACATTGCCACCCAGCCACACGAGCTTTTTGCCAAAGGCCTGGCGTGACACACCGCGCTTGACCATCAAGTCAAGTGCCAGTTCAGCAGCGCCGATGGAGCGCATGCAGTGGTGAATGCGACCCGGGCCCAAACGCACTTGGCTGATCTCAAAACCGCGGCCCTCGCCGAGCAGCATGTTGCTGGCGGGCACGCGCACGTTGTTGAACTTGATGTGCATGTGGCCATGTGGTGCATGGTCTTCACCAAACACATGCATGGCGCCCACGATCTCGACCCCCGGTGTGTCTTTGGGCACCAGGATCATGGACTGCTGCTTGTGCGGCGCGGCGTTGGGGCTGGAACGCACCATGGTGATGAGGATCTTGCAGCGCGGGCTGCCCGCGCCAGAGATGTAATGCTTTTCGCCGTTGATGACCCATTCGTCGCCTTCGAGCACGGCCGTGGTGGCGATGTTTTTGGCATCAGACGACGCGTGATGAACTTCGGTCATGGCGTAAGCCGAGCGAATTTCACCGTTCAGCAAAGGCTTCAGCCACTGTTCCTTTTGCGCCGGCGTGCCCACGCGTTCCAGCACTTCCATGTTGCCCGTGTCGGGTGCCGAGCAATTCATGCATTCGCTGGCCAGCGGGTTTTTGCCCAGCTCTGAGGCTATGTAGGCGTAGTCCAGGTTGGACAAACCTTCGCCGGTTTCAGCGTCAGGCAAAAAGAAGTTCCACAGGCCCTCTTTTTTGGCTTGTTCCTTGGCGCCGTTCAGCAAGTCGAGCATGCCCGGCGCGTACTGCCAGCGGTCGGCGCCGGTGCGGCCTTCAAACAGCGCGTAGTACTTCGGGCTCATGGGCGTCACGGTTTCGGCGATGAAACGCTTGACGTGCTCGTAGAGCGGCAACGCTTTGGCCGACATGCGCAGGTCGTTCAGGTCGTCGGTGGGGCTCAGGCCGAATGCCGTGTTGCTGGTTTTGGAGGTTATGGAGGTGGACATGGTCAGCTTTCAAACAAGTCAGGATGGCCTACTTTATGCGCCCCGTGCACCAGCACCTGCCACCTGCGAGACAGGGCAACTACCTGCCGGGTGCAGCACCATGCAGGGGCAAACTAGCGCCATGGAACCGGCCCTGTTTGATGTCATCCCCGACTTCATCCGCGCCCTGCGCAGCGCGGGCGCCAGCGTGTCACCAGCCGAGGCCATCGACGCCGTGCGTGCCTTGGCCGTGGTCGGTTACGCCGACCGGGCTTTGATGAAAGACTCTTTCGCCATCGTGCTGGCCAAGTCGGAGCAAGACAAGGCCGTGCACGACGAATTGTTTGAACTCTTTTTCAGCCGCCAATCCGTTGCTCCGAAGGCCGCAGCAACCGACATCGAACCCGCCAGCGCGCCCACGACCCAGCGCGCGCTGGACATCGAACAAGCAGCCAAGAACGTGGGCGTTGACGACATCCGTTTTTCTACCCAAAAGGCCTACTTCACGCAGCGTTTGCTTGAAGAGATGGGGCAGAACCAGCGCGACGCCAACATCGCGCAGCGCCTGCAAGACCCTTCGCCCCAAGCCCAGCAAGAAGCGCAAGCCTTGCTTGAAGCCCGGGCTGAGCTGCGTCGCCAGGCGCGCCAGCATGTGGACCAGCGTTTTGGGCTCTTTGGGCGCGGCGCCACCGAGGCCTTCATGGCCGACGTGATGCTGCACCGCCCCATGGCGCAATTGGCCCGCAGTGACGTGGCCCGCATGCGCACGCTGGTGGCCCACATGGCGCGACGCTTGGCCGTGCGCCACGCGCGCCGCCAACGTCAAACGCAGCGGGGACGGCTCGACTTGCGTCGCACCTTGCGCGCCAATGCTGGCCACGACGGTGTGCCCGTTGACCTGGTGTGGAAGTACCAGCACAAAGAGCGCCCCAAGATCGTGGCCGTGTGTGACGTATCGGGTTCGGTGCTGGCACATGTGCAGTTTTTGCTCCTCTTCTTGCATGCCTTGAAAGACGAGGTCACCGACCTGGAAGCCTTTGCTTTTTCAGCTCAACTCAAAGACGTTGGCCACCTCCTGCAAGACCTGCCGTTTGAAGAAGCCATGGCGCAAATCGTGGGCCAGTTGGGCAGTGGCAGCACCGACTATGGTCAGGCCTTGGTCGACTTGAACGAGCACCACCCTGACGTGATTGACAGGCGCACCACCGTGCTCATCTTGGGCGACGCGCGCAGCAACCGCACCGACCCGCGCCTGGATCTGTTTCGCGGCTTGGTGACTCGCGCCAAGCGCGTGGTGTGGCTGTGCCCCGAAGTGCCTGGCCGCTGGGGCACGGGCGACAGTTGCATGCTTCAGTACCAACCGCATTGCTCGCACGTCGCGCACTGCGCCAGCCTCAACGACTTGGAGCGAGAGATCGATGACATGCTCCTGGCGTATGACTAACGTGGTTTGTTAATGACCCAACATACGCCAACGGATGCCTTGCCTTTCCAGGGCCTCAAGGTCATCGACTGCGCCAGCTTCATCGCTGGCCCCGCAGCCGCCACCATCCTCGGTGACTTTGGCGCCGACGTCATCAAGATCGAGCCTTTGGAGGGTGATCCTTACCGCAGCCTTTACGTGGTGCCGGGATCCCCCGCCAGCAAAGGCAACTACCCTTGGGAGCTGGACTCGCGCAACAAGCGCAGCCTGGCCATTGACCTCAAGCGCCTGCGTGGCGTGGCCGTGCTGCATCGCCTGGTGGCCCAGGCCGACATCTTCATCACCAACTTGCCACTGCCTGCGCGCGAGCGGCTGGCCATCGATCACGCCCGCCTTGCTCCATTGAATGCCCGGCTGATCTATGCGTCACTCACGGCCTATGGCGAAACCGGTGCCGAGGCAGGCAAGACCGGGTTTGACGCTACCGCGTACTGGGCACGATCGGGGCTGATGGACCTCATCCGCCCCGACCACACCGCCCCGCCTGCGCGCGCCGTGGCCGGTTTGGGGGACCACCCCACCGCCACGGCTCTGTTTGCGGCCATAACCACCGCGCTGTACCGGCGTGAACGCACAGGCCGAGGCGGTTTGGTCAGCACGTCGTTGTTGGCCAATGGCCTGTGGGCCAACGGAGTGCAAGTGCAAGCCACGCTCGACGGCGTCACCTACCCACCGCGCCAGCCGCGCCACCAGGCACCCAACCCGTTCGCCAATGTCTATCGTTGTGCCGATGGACGTTGGCTGAACTTGGTGATCCTCAACGAACAGATGGTGCCCGCCCTGTTGCACGCATTGGGCGACCCCAGCCTGTTGGGCGACCCCCGTATGACATCACCCGCCCTTCGCGGCGCTCACAACGTTGAGGCCATTGCCTCGCTCGACCACTGTTTTGCGCGGCACGATTTGGCCACTTGGCGCACCAAGCTAGACGCCGCAGGTGTCACCTTTGGCATCATCAACACTCTGGCCGATGTGGCGTTTGACGAACAAGCCCGACAAGCCCAAACGCTGGTGCCCTTTGCCGACGAAGATGGCTGGACGGTGGCCAGCCCGCTGCAACTGCAGGGCGTGCAACAGCGCCGCCCCGAACGCGCGCCGCAACTGGGTCAACACAGCGCCCAGGTGCTGCAACAGGCTGGCTACACCGGCAGCGACATTGCCCAGCTGATCGATGAAGGTATCGTGCTGGATGGCGCCACACCGGGCGCAGTGCCTGCAGAATGAACAACCTGCCGCCGAAGTGAACCCGATGACGTCCACACACACCTTGCCCAATGGTTTGATCGTCGTCGCCAAGCGCGATTGCCCCACCTGTTTGCTGGTCGAACCGCTGCTGTTCGAACTGGCGAAGGGCGGCAATGCGCTCACGGTTTATGTCCAAGACGACGAGAGTTATGCCGCAGGGCTGGTTGGCCGCGTGCAAGACCACCGGCTAGAGCATTCGTACCGGCTGAAGACCGAATTTGTGCCCACACTCATCCGTGTTGAAGGCGGCAAAGAGGTGGCACGCACGCACGGTTGGCACCGGGGCGATTGGCAGCACATCAGCGGCAACGCCAGCCTCGGTGCAACCTTGCCAGCGCTGCGCCCAGGCTGCGCCTCCAAGACCCTCGATCCCGGCGTCGCCGAAGAACTTCAATTGCGTTTTGGCGACTCTCCGTTGCAGTCGCGCCAAGTGCAGCTCGGTGACGCCGAAGACGACATCGAAGCCTGTTTCAGCCGAGGCTGGACCGACGGCTTGCCCGTGGTGCCACCCACACCGCAACGTGTGTTGCGCATGCTCGCGGGCACCACGCGCTTGCCTGGTGAAGTGTTGGGCCTGGTGCCGCCCGAACTGGCGCCTTGCACGGTAGAAAAAGTCGCCATCAACGCGGTGATGGCTGGCTGCAAACCCGAGTACATGCCTGTTGTCTTGGCCGCCGTTGAAGCCGCCTTGATCGAAGAATTTGGCATGCACGGCCTGTTGTGCACCACCATGTTTGCGGGCCCGGTGCTCATCGTCAATGGCCCCATGGCGCGCGCCGTGGGCGTTAACTCGGGCGTCAACGCGCTGGGCCAGGGGCACCGCGCCAACGCCAGCATTGGTCGCGCCTTGCAGTTGGTGATTCGCAACGTGGGCGGCGGCCGCCCCGGCGAGATCGACCGCTCCACCCTGGGCACACCGGGCAAGTACAGCTTTTGTTTTGCCGAGGCTGAGGACTCCACGTGGGAGCCGCTCTCGGTACAGCGCGGTTACGCGCGCGGTGCGTCCACCGTAACGCTCTTTGCGGGTGAAGGTGTGCAGGGTGTGGTGGACCAAAAGTCCCGCTCACCTGAATCGTTAGCCCGCAGTTTTGCACTGTGCCTGCGTGCTGTGGATCACCCCAAACTCGCCATGGCGGGTGACGCCCTGCTTGTGGTCTCACCCGACCATTGCCGTGTCTTTCTGGAAGCCGGCTGGAGCAAGGCACGTTTGCATGACGAGCTGACAAAACTGCTGCTGTTGCCTGGCGCCGAGATGGTGGTGGGCGCCGGTGGCATTGACGAAGGTGTGCCAGCGGCGTTGGCCGGTACCTTGGTGCCCAAGTTTCGGCCCGGCGGTTTGCTGATTGTTCGCGCCGGTGGCACCGCCGGTTTGTACTCGGCCATCATTGCTGGCTGGGCCGCCTCGGGCCCGGTCGGCTCCATCCCAGTCACCCAGGAGATCACGCTATGAATGACCTGAACTATCTTCTCGACCCGACCTCGGAGCGCACCGCTGTGGCGCGCTCCTTGGCCGCAAGGCCGCCTTCATTGCGTGGCCAAACGGTGGGCTTGCTGGACATCTCCAAAGCCCGCGGCAACGTGTTCCTCGACCGCTTGGCCGAACGACTTGCAGCACAGGGCGTGGCCGTCAAGCGCTTTCGCAAACCCACCTTCACCCGCCCCGCGCCCACGGCCTTGCGCCAACAGATGGCGGCCGAATGCCAGCTCGTGGTTGAAGGCTTGGCTGACTGAGGGAGTTGCACGTCGTGCTGTATGCATGACATCGCAGATCTCGAGAGTCGCGGCATACCCGGAGTCGGCATTGCCACCACTGAATTTATGCAGGCAGCGGCCATGCAGGCCAAGGCGCTGGGTTTCGACCCCGCGATGGTGTTTGTCGGCCACCCGATCCAAGACCGCAGCGACGATGAGTTGCGCGCCTTGGCTGATGGCGCCTTGCCGGAAATTTTGCGCAAGCTGGTGGCATCAAGCACCTCGCAGTAACTCACCTGGAACGTTGGCATGGTGAAACCCACCGTGCCCATGTTGCCCGAGCCGACCAGGCCATCCACGCCACCCCCCAGCAGGCCGCACCTGCCCGCAGTGGACATGGTGCTGGCCTGGCCCGCAGTCGATGCACTGGTTGACCAGCACGGCCGCCCATTGGTGCTGGCTGCCGTGCGTGAGGAACTCGCACACGTTCGACAAGTTGCAAAGCACATCACCGATCAAGCCTTGCAACAAGGCATCACCACGCGCCTGCGCGCCATCACACAGCCCAGTCTGCGCCGCGTTTTTAACCTCACGGGCACGGTGCTGCACACCAACCTGGGCCGCGCGCCTTTGCCCCCTGAGGCGCTGCGTGCCATCAATGACGTTGCCAGCGGTGCCAGCAACCTTGAATTTGACTTGGCCACGGGTGGGCGTGGTGACCGCGACGAGCACATCGAACCTTGGCTGCAGCGCTTGACGGGCGCAGCAGCGGCCACCGTTGTCAACAACAACGCAGCAGCCTTGATGCTGGTGCTGGCCACACTGGCCAAGCGCCGTGAGGTGATCGTCTCGCGCGGCGAATTGGTGGAGATTGGTGGCGCGTTTCGCCTGCCCGACATCATGGCCGCTGCGGGTTGCCGCTTGCGTGAGGTGGGCACCACCAACCGCACGCGCCTGGCCGATGTCATCGAGGCCATGAACGCCAAAACGGCGCTGGTACTGAAGGTGCACACCAGCAACTACCGCATCGAAGGCTTCACTGAAAGCCCCGATGAGCGCGCGCTGGCCGCGCTGTGCCGGGAACGCGGCGTGCCGTTTGTCATCGATCTGGGCAGTGGCTCCCTCCATGACCTGGCGCGCTACGGCCTGCCGCATGAACCCACCCCCACCGAGGCGCTGGGTGCTGGTGCGGACCTCGTTACCTTCAGCGGCGACAAGCTGCTGGGTGGGCCGCAGGCTGGCATCGTGGTGGGCCGCGCGGATCTGATCGCGCGGCTCAAGAAGAACCCTTTCAAACGTGCGCTGCGTTGCGACAAGCTCACCTTGGCCGCGCTGGCCGCTGTGCTGCCACTGCATGGCGACCCCGACCGCTTGGCACAGCGCCTGCCCACGTTGCGCTGGCTCACGCGGCCCGTGGGCGACATCGCGGCGCAGGCGCAGCGCTTGTTGCCTTGCTTGGCGGAGTGGTTGGGCAGCATGGGTCAGGTCGAAACGTTAACAACACAAAGCCAGATCGGCAGTGGCGCCCTGCCCGTCAACAGGCTGACGAGCGTGGCACTGCGATTGACACCTGCCACTGCCAAACGCCAGTCAGGCCGTGCGCTGGATAACTTGGCGGCGCGACTGCGCGCACTGCCTAAGCCGGTGATTGGCCGCCTCTTTGACGGCGCTGTGTTGCTTGACTTGCGCTGCCTTGACGGCCCGCAAGACGAGGCTGATTTCATCGCGCAACTCTGTGCGACCCCAGCGCCGTGATCATCGCCACAGCGGGCCATGTCGACCATGGCAAGACCAGCCTCATCAAAGCGCTGACAGCCATCGATACCGACCGCTTGCCCGAAGAAAAACGGCGTGGCTTGTCGATTGACATCGGCTTTGCCTACGTCGATTGGGGTGCCAGCGAGCCCGTGGGTTTTGTCGACGTGCCCGGTCACGAACGCTTCTTGCGCAACATGCTGGTAGGTGTCGCCAGCGTTGATCTCGCGCTCTTGGTGGTGGCTGCTGACGACGGGCCCATGCCACAGACGCATGAGCACGTGGCCATCTTGCAATTGTTGTGCGTGCCCGCTTGCATCGTTGTGTTGTCCAAGGTCGATCGTGCAACGGATGAACAGCAAGCCCAAGCGCGGCGCGATATCGCCGCGATGCTCAAGGACACCTCCTTTCGCAACGCCCCGTTGTTTGCCGTGGTGGCCCCCACAGGCGTCGGCATCGTCGCTCTGCGCAGCCACCTCGCGGCCATCGCCCAAGCCTACCCACCGCGCAGCACTCAGGGCCACTTTCGCTTGGCCATTGACCGCAGTTTTGCGCTGATCGGCAGCGGCCGCGTGGTCACCGGCGCGGTGCTCTCTGGCCAAGTGCGGGTGGGTGACACGATCATGCTGTCGCCCCGTGGCGTTACCGCCCGCGTGCGCAGCATCCACGCCCAAGGCCGTCCGACTGAGTGCGCCAAAGCAGGCCAGCGCTGTGCTCTGAACCTGGCCGGCGTGGGGTTCAAAGATGGGGAACCGGTGCGGGGCGATTGGGCCGTGGCCGTTGCGGCACATGCACCAACGGGCCGCGTCGATGTGTGTCTGAACATCCTCAAATCAAACGTTCAACCCCTGACGCAGCGCAAAACGCTTCAGTTGCACATCGGCGCGGCCACGCTCAGTGCGCAAGTGGCTTTGCTGGAAAGTCCGCACCTGGAGCCCGGCAACAGCGCTTGGGCGCAACTCGTGCTGGCCGCGCCCATCGCCGCTGTGCAGGGCGACCGCTTCATCTTGCGCGACCCCAGCACACAGCGCGCGGTGGGCGGTGGTCAGGTGGTCGACCCTTTTGGCCCCGCTCGCGGCCGTGCCAGGCTAGAACGTTTGGCGCAGCTGGCGGCCTTGGCTGAACCCGATGCCGCAGCCAGTTGGTCCGCCATGTTGACGCTGTCGCCCGAAGGCTTGTCGATGCAGCGTTTTGCCTTGGCGAGAAATTTAACCTTTGACGAGAGTGAGACGCTGGCCGCGTCCTCAGGCGCTCGACCGCTGCCCGGCGAGCACACAGAAGGTGCGCGGCGGTACATTGCCCAAACGCATTGGCAGACCTGGCGTGATCAGGCGCTGGTGGCGCTCAGCCACTGGCACAGCACCCACACCGACAGCCTAGGCCCGAGTGAATCAGCCTTGCTGCAAACGCTCGGCCTGCGCAAAAGCACGGCGCTCGGGCGCGCCGTGCTGGCCAGCCTCGCGATTGACTACGCTGTGCTTCGCGAAGGCCTGTGCTGGCGCTTGCCGGACCACCGCCCAGTGTTGCACACGACCGATCAGAATCTGCTTGATCGCGTCATCTCCAACCTGCAACCCACCGGCCTGCGCCCGCCCATCGTGGGCGACCTAGCTCTGCAACTGGATGTGCCCCTGCCCGAGTTGAAGATTTTTTTGCAGCACGCCGCTCACCTGGGGCTGCTGGTGCGCGTAGCACCCAACCGCTATTACCTGCCCCACACCATTGCCGACTTGCAGGTCGTGGCCGAGGCGCTGAGCGCCGAGTCAAACGACGGCCAATTTGACGCCGCTGCCTATCGCGACCGCTCAGGCGTTGGCCGCAATCTCACGATTCAGGTGCTGGAGTTTCTGGACCGCGAAGGCCTGACGCACTTTGAAAACGGGCGGCGGCGCGCGCTGTGAGCTCAGGCCAACTCGATCAGCGCCACGGCTTGCCCTTCTTGCAAGACATCGCCCTCATTCACCCACAGCGTGTGCACGGTACCGGCTTTGGGCGCACAGCAGGGTATCTCCATCTTCATGGATTCGATGATGACCAGCTCTTGGTCTTGGACCACCTTGTCTCCAAGGCTAACCAAGACCTTCCACACGGTGCCTGCGACTTCGGTGTTGACGGTGACTGTGGGCATGGTTTTCTCAAGGAGTGCAAAGGTGGTTTGACGAACGCTCATGGCCGCATCGACATGCGGGCATAACCAGGGGTGCGCAGCGGCTCGGCAAAGCGCGCAAAGTCGCACAGCACAGACCTGGTACGGCGCGGGTCAATGATTTCTTCGACCCAGAACTTTTCAGCGCTGCGAAACGGTGAGCGCAGAGCGTTCAGCCGCGTCTCGATTTCGGCCAGCTTGGCCACAGGGTCAGCCGCAGCTTCGATCTCTGCGCGGTAGGCGGCCTCGATGCCACCTTCCAGTGGCAGGGAACCCCAGTAGGCCGACAGCCACGCGAAGCGCATTGAAAAGCGCCCGGCCGGTTGGTGCGCCGCACCCGCCACGCCAAAGGCGTTGCGCACGATCACCGTGCACCAGGGCACCGTCGTCTGGTTCATTGCCGCCATGGCACGCACACCGTGACGGATGGTTGCCGCGCGCTCGGCTTCCATGCCGATCATGAAACCGGGGCAGTCCATCAGGTAGACCACGGGCAAGTGAAAGGTCTCGGCCAAGTCGACAAAACGCACGACTTTTTGGCAGGTGTCAGCACCCCAGGCACCGCCGTAGTGGAAGGGGTCGCCCGCTAACAACAGCACGGGGTGGCCGCCGAGTCGCGCCAAGCCAGCGATGATTGATCGGCCAAAGTTTTGGCCCATCTCGAAGAAGCTGCCCTGGTCCACCACCGCTTCAATGATGGGCCGCATCTTGTAGACCTGCCTGCGCTTGCGTGGTACCGCCTTCAACAGGAAGTCTTCAGCGCGTTCGGGGTCGTCGTCGCACTTCAGCACAGGTGGCA
>JAYVRO010000385.1:0-4384 GCA_043776165.1 Rubrivivax sp.
AAAACCATAGCCTGTCCAGGCACCGCAATACCAAGTGTCATGCTGGCCTTGCAGTAAAGGCAGCTGGCGTTGCGCAGCCATGGCAGCGCCGTCAAACACCGGATGCGCGTAGTTGAAGTTGGCCAACACGGTGTGTGCCTTGGGCTCGCGCACGGGGTTCAGTGAAACGATCACCGGCTTTTGCCAAGGCAATGCTTGCAAGCGGTTGATGAGGTAGTGAAGGCAAACCCCGGCGTCTTGGGCAGCGCTCGGCGTCCATTCGCAATTCCATGCTGCCCAGGCGGCAGTACGCTGCGGCAGCAACGAGACATCGGTGTGCAGCAGCGCGCGGTTGGGCTGGTAGCGGATGGCACCTAAAACGCGCCGCTCTTGCGCCGAAGCGCCTTCGCCCAGCAACTGCAGGGCCTGGTCGCTGTGGCAGGCGAAAACCAATTTGTTGAAGTGCTCGCGAGCATGCGCCGTGCTCACCCAAACGCCATGCCCTTCAGCTTCACCAGACCGGCGCACCGCCAACACCGGTGTGTTGCGCCGAGCGTCTGCCAACCCGTGCACCATGCGCGACACGTAGTTCCTTGAGCCACCTTGCACGCTCAACCACTGCGGGCGGTGGGAGACTTGCAGCAAGCCATGGTTATGGCAAAAACGAATGAGCGTGGCCATGGGGAATGCCAACATTTGCTCGCGGCCACAAGACCAGATACAGGCAATCATGGGCAGCAAATAGCCTTCAACGAACGCCACGCTGAAGTTGTGATGATCCAAGAAAGCGCGCACCGACTGCACCAAGGCCACGTCTCCGCCCCGTTTCGCCAAGTCAGTGGCCAAACCGTTGAAACGCATGATGTCCCACAGCATGCGCCAAAACCGGGGCCGCAGCAGGTTGCGCCGTTGCGCGAATACGCTGGTCAAACTCGTACCGCTCCACTCCAGGCCTTGTGTGGGCAACTGCACTGAAAACGACATTTCCGCCAGCGTGCTGGTCACGCCCAATTCTGCAAAGAGCTGGGTCAGTGCCGGGTAGGTGCGCTGGTTGTAGACAAGAAATCCGGTGTCTACGCCGTGCGTCACGCCATCAATCGTGACATCAACCGTATTGGCATGGCCGCCAAAGTGCGCCCCTTGCTCGAAGAGCGTGACCCGCCAGTCAGGCCGCTGTTGGCTCAAGTGCCGCGCGGCCGCCAAGCCCGAAATGCCAGCGCCGATGACGGCGACAGATTGCCGTGCATTCGCGGTTTCTGAAAGTTGGACGGGCATGTAGGGAGCCAATAGCCTAGGGAACGCTGTGGATTGGTACTGAATAGTCTTGAATGAATACTATTCAGTTCATGTTGCGACTATACAGTAGATTTCTTGCACTCATCAGGACAAGAACCCTACAATCCAGGGCATGACTGTTCTTCGTTTCAAAGAAAAAGCCTTGCAATTCCGCGAAGACGCCATCGTCGAAGCCGTCAATCAACTGCTCGCCACCAAGGGCTACGAGTTGATGACGGTCGATGAGGTGGCGGCCTTGGCGGGTGTGGCCAAGGCCAGCTTGTACAAGCACTTCAGCTCGAAGGAGGACTTGGCTGCGGCCGCCATGGTGCGTGTGCTCGACCGCGCCATGGCGCACGCCGACACCTTGCTGGCCGACACCACGGTCGATGCCTTTGAGCGACTGCGCGCGGTTGTACGCTGGACTTTGCAGGTGCAACTCGGCGGTCAGATGCCAACGCTGCCGGCGCAAAACTCCAAACTCGTGGCGGCTTTGCGCGCCAACCGCGATTACACCGACCGCTTGATGGCGCTGAGCGACACCTTGGGCGGCTGGATCACCCAGGGCCAGAGCACCGGGCAGATCAACCCTGACATGCCGCCCGAACTGGTGCTGTACACGCTGTATGCCCGCGCCTGTGACCCGGTGTTGGGCCTGCTCAAAGCCAGCGGCGCCTACAGCGACGAGGACATCGTGGAGTGGCTGGTGACGGCCACGTTCAGCGGCGTGGCTACGGCGCTCAAGCGCAGCGGAAGATTAGCCAACGTGAAACGTTGACCTAAGAACCTTCAGTCATGCCCAGCACGCGCCGCGCTTGTTTCAAATGCGGCATGTCCAGCATCTTGCCCTCCAACCCCACGGTGCCCATGCCGGGGTTGTCGGCAAACACCTGCATCACACGTCGGCTCCAGGCCAATTCGGCCTCGGTGGGCGTGAAAGCTTCGTTGATGACACTCACCTGCCCTGGGTGAATTGCCATCTTGCCGGTGAATCCGGCGCGGCGGCCATCGCGCGCGTCTTGGGCCAAGCCGTCAAGGTCGGCAAAGTTGGCCCAGATGGTGTCGATGGCTTGCACGCTGGCGGCTGCCGCACCGGCCAGACACAAAGCACGCGCCATTTGGTAGATGGTGTCGTACTCACCACCGCGCCGGCGGTTGCTGCTGGCGCCCAGGGCCGCGGCCAAATCTTCAGCACCCCACGTGATGCCCGCCAAACGCGGTCCGCACTGCGTGTAGCTGCCCAAGGAAAACATCGAGGCCGCGGTTTCTGAGGCCACAGGCAAGACCTTGATACTGCCCAGTGGCACGCCTTCACGCACTTCCAGCGCAGCCAAATAATGGGTGAGCTGCACGACGTCTGCACCGCTGTTCACCTTGGGCACCATCACACCGCATGGGCGACCTGCCACGACCATCAAATCAAGCAGGGCGGCGGGCGTGTCCAGCGGGTTGATGCGCACCCACAGTTGCTGGCTGCGGTTGGCATGGGTTTGCAGATACTCCAGCACCAGGCCGCGCGCAGCGGCTGTGCGCGTGGGCGCCACGGAATCTTCCAGGTCAAGAATCAACGCGTCGGCACCTGAAGACGCACCTTTGGCCAGCTTTCGTTCGCTGTCGCCTGGCACAAAGAGCATGGATCGCAGGGTCATCGTGTCATCTCAATGGTTGATCTTGGTTTGTGTCAGCTGAATGGCTGTCTACTTCTTCGGCAAGCGGTGCATCAAGGCCACACGCTTGCACGTGCCCACCATCTCGTCACGCTGGTTGAAGGCCAAGTGTTGGAATACCACGATGCCGTTGTCGGGCCTGGACTTGCTCTCGCGCTTTTCCAGCACCTTGGTTTGCACATGCAAAGTGTCGCCCACAAACACAGGTTTGGGGAAGCGCACTTCGTCCCAACCCAGGTTGCCCACCGTCGTGCCCAGGGTGGTTTCACCCACCGACACACCGACCATCAAACCCAGCGTGAACACGCTGTTGACCAAGGGTTTGCCGAACTCCGTTCCTTTGGCGTATTCAACATCGAGGTGGATGGCGGCGGGGTTGTGCGTGAGCGTGCTGAAGAGCACGTTGTCGGTCTCGGTCACGGTGCGGCGAATGTCGTGGTGAAAGACTTGATTAATCTCAAACTGTTCGAAATATAGGCCTGCCATGAACGTTTCTCCTGCGGTCAAAGTTGCGATGAACGGGCCGCGTTGGTGGCGATGCCCACGGCGTAACGTTCGAGAAGAGGCACAGGCAAGTCGTGGCCCATGCCAGAGATAACGTCGAGTGTGGCGCCTTCAATGCGCTGGGCGAGGTCGCGGCCTGCCATCACCGGTATGAGTGGGTCGTCTGCCCCGTGAATCACGTGCGTGGGCGCCACGATCATGGGCAGCAGGGCTGTGCGGTCACCATCGGCCACCACGGCCGCCAACTGGCGCAGCGTGCCCTTGGGCCGCCAAGCGCGCGCCACCATGGCCGTCAAGCGCGCGTTCAAGGCCTCGGGTGCGGGGCGGTAGCCGGGGCTACCAATGACGCCAATGAGTCTTGTCAGATAGGCCACGGCGTCGGCGGCGGACTTGCCGTCAGGGCGGCGCAGCAAGGACGCCCGCACACTGGCAGAAGGCTGCGGCAAACGGCGCGAGCCGCTGGTGGTCATCATCAAACTGAGGCTGGCCACGCGGTAGGGATGATGGGCTGCAAGATGCTGCGCAATCATTCCGCCCATGGAGGCGCCACAGACATGCGCGCGGCCAATGCCCAAGGCATCCAGCACGCCCAAGGCGTCAAGGGCCATGTCGCGCAATGCGTAGGGGGCCTGAACCGGCAGATGCATGGCGAAGCGCATGGCTTGCCAGACCATGTTGGGCACGCCCAGGTGGTCAAAGCCCTGGCTCAGACCTATGTCGCGGTTGTCATACCGAATGACGCGAAAACCACGCTGCAGCAAGTGCGCTACCAGTTCGTCAGGCCAGCCGGTGAGCTGCATGCCCAAGCCCATGACGAGCAACACCGTGGGCGCCCCTGCCGGGCCTTGGTCGTCAACTTCGATCTGAATGCCGTTGGCGCTGATTTGCATGGTTGGGTGATGTCAAACGTTGGTCATGGCTTTGGCGCACTGGTGCGCGAATTGCCGGTTTTGCGCTTT
>JAYVRO010000386.1:0-4371 GCA_043776165.1 Rubrivivax sp.
CCCCATGGCGGCCACAGGCTGAGGACCTTGGCGCAGCACCGCTTGCATGAGCAGCAGCGCCACACACCACGTGACCAGTCCGATGAACGGTCCGATGACCGACGCCAACCAGGCCTGTCGCTCTCCCTGGTCGAACGCGAGACCGATCACGACCGCCCCAGCCACCAGCCAGGCTGTGGAGGCCACACTGCGGGCTTGCGGCAAACGCACAGGGTGCAGACTCAGCGCGTGCACCGTGGCGGCCGCGCTGAGAAGGTCCAGCACAAAAGGCACAGGGACGTGGCTGCTCAGCAGCGCGCCGGAATTGCCACCGTCGCCCCAGGCGGGACTCAGTGTGGCTGCTGCAAACATGAGCTTCGCAGCCTGGCACAAGGTAATCAGCAGGTACAAACCATTGGCCGCCATCGGCTTGGCCAAGACGGCCACGGCGCCCACCAACACCAGCAAGAGTGCCAGCACAGCCAGTGGCCAAAAAGCCCAGGTCACCGTGGGCAACCAGCGCAACAGAGCAAAGATCGCAAGGCAGGCCGCCAGCGCAACGGTCATCACCACCCGCAGGCGCCAGCCCATCCAGCGGCCCAGCACGTCAGATGCATTCGACGTGCTCATGTCAAACGTTGGATATGGGTCAACGTCGATGCGCCATGTTGCCCAAGAGCTTCCTATTTGCGGACAAGCTCTAAACCAGGCCCTGTTTGCTGGCCAGTACGGCTGCTTCAGCGCGACTCGACACGTTGAGTTTTTTGTAGATCGACTTGATGTGATCGTTGACCGTGAACCACTTGATGCCCATCAGGCTCGCGATCTCTTTGATGGTGAAACCCTTGCTCAGGTAGGTGAGCACTTCGGTTTCCCGCGGCGTCAGGCGTTCGATCTCTGAAGGCTCGTCCAAGGCTGCAGGGCGGCTGGTGCGAAAAGCGCTGGTATCCAGGGCGCCCGCTTCAGAGTTGCGCGCATCGCCTTGGCGAAAATGCCCCAACAAGCGCCGCGCTATAGCGGGTGACAAGGGCGGCTGGCCGCGCACGATTTTTTGCAACTCTTCAACCAGCACTTCAAAGCGGTCTTCTTTGAGCAAGTAGCCGTCAGCGCCGCATTGCAAGGTGGGGAAGAGGTGCTCGTCGTCGCTGTACAGCGTGGTCACGATCTTGGTCGCGGGATAACGTGCCAGCTCGGTGAGCAGCTCCATGCCGTTGCCGTCAGGCAGCTCCAGATCAACCAAGATCAATTGGTAAGGATCGATGCCTGAGCCCACGGCGGCCGCTGCAATGAAGCGCCGCGCGGTCTCCAGGTCACCTGCTTCACTGATGTGTTGTGTTTCGCTGAAGCTCTCCCGCACGACGCGACACAAGAAGCTGCGGGCCACTGGGTTGTCTTCAAGAATCAAAACTTTCAAGCCCATGTCGCGCTCCTGGGTTGGCTGGATCAATGCCGCGTCTTGTCTCAGCATTCTTCAGCGATCGTTTCTGCTCCGGGATGCTATCGCAGGCGTTTTCGTTTCGGGCACAAGAGCCCCAGCTTCAGGGCCTCAGCTGCCGGTGAAAGAAGGCGCCCGGATGGATGTGAGGCAAGGACGTGAGGCAATGATTTGGCGCGAGCACGGAGAGGACGGACGTGAGTTCTGAAGCGAATGAGGCGACTTCTACAATCATTTGATGAACATCTTGATTGCCAACGACGACGGCTATTTGGCGCCCGGGCTTGAAGCGCTGGTACGTGCTTGCGCAGGCCTTGGCCACATCGACGTTATCGCGCCAGAGCAAAACGCCAGCGGCACCTCAAACTCGCTCACCTTGCACCGGCCTTTGTCGGTTTTTCAGGCCCGAGGTGGTCATGTGAATGGTTATCACGTTGTTGGCGGCACACCGTCTGACTGTGTGCACGTGGCGCTCACGGGCCTCTTGGCGCACAAGCCCGATTTGGTGCTCTCGGGCATCAACAACGGTGCCAACATGGGGGACGACACGCTCTACTCGGGCACGGTCGCGGCGGCCATGGAAGGTTTTTTGTTTGGTGTGCCGGCCATCGCGTTTTCGCAAGCCCACAAGGGCTGGGCACATCTCAACGAAGCTGCTGCCACGGCGCGCGCCATCATCGAAACCGTGTTGGCACGGCCCTTAGGGCAGGGTCCATTTTTACTCAACGTCAACATCCCCAACCGCGCAGATGCGCTGACCTTGCCACGCGTGGTCACGCGATTGGGCCGTCGCCACGCCAGTGAACCTGTGGTGCGTCAAACCAGCCCGCGGGGCGAGACCATCTACTGGATCGGTCCGGCGGGTGACGCACGCGAAGCCGGTGAGGGCACTGACTTCCATGCTGTGGCCAACGACCAGGTGTCGATCACGCCATTGCAGGTTGACTTGACGGACCACAAGGCACGCCCGGGCTGGGGCGCCGTTTTTAACGTTTTGACATGAGTGAAAAGGGCGTGCGTTCGCGTTTCCCGCTGGGTTTGAGCCAGTTGGGTGGTGCGCTGGGTGGTGCCTTGGGTGCGCCGGGTGCTGTGGGCACTGCACCAGCGTCGCGCGCACCGGGCAACGAGTTGCTGCGACCGCAGCGTCTGTTGTACGACAGCGCGCGCGAAGCCGCTCGCGGCGCGCCACCGTCGGGCGTGGGCATGGACTCTGCTGCCGTTCGCCTGCGCATGGTGCAGCGGCTGCGCGCTACCGGCGTGGCCAACGAACCGGTGTTGGCCGCATTCGCCGCTGTGCCGCGCCATCTTTTTGTCGACTCTGCGCTGGTGGCGCAGGCCTACGAAGACACCAGCTTGCCCATCGGCTGGGAGCAAACCATCTCCAAGCCTTCAGTGGTAGCGCGCATGTTGGGCCTGCTCTTCGAAGGCCGAAGCGCGCGCGCAGCGGGCAACTTGGGTCGCACCTTGGAAATTGGCACGGGCTGCGGCTACCAGACGGCCCTGCTGGCTTTGCTGTCGCGCCGCGTGTTGTCAATGGAGCGCCTGAAGCCGTTGCACGACAAGGCGCGTGAGCAGTTGCAAGACTGGCGTGGCCAAGACATCCGGTTGGTGTTTGGTGACGGGCGCCTGGGCCACGCGCCCAATGCACCCTACGACACCATCATTGCGGCTGCCGGAGGTGGCGACTTGCCCGTTGTTTGGCTCGAACAACTCGCAGACGCGGGCCGCCTGATTGCGCCGATGTGGAGCGCTGCGCAGGGCAGCCAGGTGTTGGTCGTTGTCGACAAACACGAGGGTGTGTGCACGCGTAAGAGCTTCGACGCCGTGCACTTCGTCCCTCTAAAATCTGGCACCGCTTAACGAGGCAAATCGACGTGATGAATGTGGCTTTGAACACCTGGGGCCTGTTGTGCGTTGTGGCCCTATTAACGGCCTGCGCTTCAGGTGGTTTGAACCGTGCGCCCGTGGAAGAGCGTGCGGGTGGGGCACGGCCAAACCCGGGAGCGGCGTCACCCACATCCAACGCACCCATCTCGGGGCCTGCGCCTGTTGCAACCGCCCCCGCCCCCGCCGCCGTTGGCGGTGCTGAAAACGCGGGCAAGCCAGGCTACTACACCGTCAAGCCCGGCGACACGTTGAGGCAAATCGCACTCGACAGTGGCCAAGCTTGGCGCGACTTGGTGCGCTGGAACAGCATCGACAACCCTGACCGCATTGAAGTGGGGCTGGTGCTGCGCGTATTGCCACCCGGGACCCTGATCACACCCGAGACCACCGGCGCCGTGACGCGGCCTGTGGCACCTGCAAGCGCGGGAGTGGCAAGGCCTCTGGATGCACGCGCCGCTGTCGCTGCGGCAGCGGCGTCCGCCCCCCCGCCATCCACGGCGGCGACTACAACAACGGCAGCAGCACCCCGATCAAGCGACGAAGATCTGGGCTGGGCTTGGCCTGCCATTGGCCCTGTGGCGGCACAGTTTGAAGAGGGCAAGAACAAGGGCTTGGTCATCACCGGCAAAGCCGGGGACCCGGTGCTTGCCGCCGCCGATGGCCGTGTGGTTTACGCGGGCTCTGGCTTGCGTGGTTACGGCAATCTCATCATCGTCAAACACAACGACACCTTTCTCACAGCCTACGCCCACAACCAGGCTTTGTTGGTGAAAGACGACCAGGCCGTTCGCCGCGGCCAGCGCATCGCCGAGATGGGTTCGAGCGACGCCGAGCGTGTGCAGTTGCACTTCGAGATCAGGCGCTTGGGCAAGCCCATCGACCCCACCAAGCTGTTGCCTCAACGCTGAAGCACAGCACCTTTAGCGCAAGGCGGGGACCAACTGCATCAGCGTTCCCCCGGGGTACACCCGGCCCGTGTCGCCGCTAGCATCCGCGCGGTTCCAACACAGCGCCCGGAGTCTTCTTGCTGGTCTTGCAGCTCATCATCAGTGGTATCGCTCAGGGCTGCA
>JAYVRO010000387.1:0-4338 GCA_043776165.1 Rubrivivax sp.
CAGCCAGTGCAGCCAGTGCGCGCGGTCGGGTGCATCCAGGATGTCTTGCACAGTGTCACCTCGGTGCAGGCCACGCAAGCCTTGGGCCACAGCCAACAGATGCAGGTCGTGGTTGCCCAGCAGACAACTGGCGGCGTTGCCCAAGGCGCTCAAACGCTGCAGGACGGCCAAGGACGACGGTCCGCGATTGACCAAATCGCCCAGCACGACCAAGTGGTCACGCGACGGTGAAAAATCGATGTGGTGCAGCAGTGCGTCCATCGCACCACAGCAGCCCTGTACGTCACCCACGAGGTAGTTCATCCATCGATTCTGCTACGCTCGCTCGCTCCCTTTTTCTTCGCCCACGGCTTCACTTTGCCGCTCAGGGCGGCACCCATGGACGTCACCCTTCTTGTTTGTTTGATCCTGCTCAACGGCCTCTTTGCGATGTCGGAAATGGCGCTGACCGCCAGCCGCAAAGCACGTTTGCAGGTGATGGTGGAAGGCGGCGAAGCGGGCGCCCAGGCCGCCATGGACTTGCACGACAACCCGACCAAGTGGTTGTCGACAGTGCAGATCGGCATCACGTCCATTGGCGTGCTCAACGGCATCGTGGGTGAGGCGGCGTTTTCTGAACCGCTGGCGATGTGGATTGTGAATACCTTTGCTGTGGCCGCCAAGTCGGCGGGCATCGCCGCCACGGCCTTGGTGGTGGTGCTCATCACGGTGCTGACCATCATCTTTGGCGAGCTGGTGCCCAAGCGGGTGGGGCAGATGTTCCCTGAGACAGTGGCACGCTTGGTGGCTCGGCCCATGAATCTGCTGTCGGCGGCGGCGCGGCCCTTGGTGATCTTGCTGACGACCTGCACCAACGGCGTGTTGCGCTTGCTGGGCATCCGCGGCGGGCATTCACGCGCCGTGACTGAAGAAGAGATTGCTGCGAGTCTGGAAGAAGGCCTGGACGCGGGCGTGATCGAAGCGCAAGAGCATCAAATGGTGCGCAACGTGTTTCGGCTGGACGACAGGCAGATCGGTTCCATGATGATTCCACGCGCCGAGATTGCCTGGCTCGACGTGGCCGCGCCACTGACTGATGTGCTGGATCTCATCACCGCGCATGGCCACACGCGTTATCCGGTGTGCCGAGGTGGCCTGGATGACGTGCTCGGCGTGCTGGCCGTTGACCGCCTGCTCTTGCCGTTGTCGAAGGGCCAACAACCGTCGCTCGCCGACCATCTCTTGCCGCCGGTGTTTGTGCCGGAAACCTTGTCAGGCATGGAGTTGTTGGAGCACTTTCGCCAGACCAGTGCGGACATCGTTTTTGTCGTTGACGAATACGGCGCTGTCCAGGGTGTGATCAGCCAACGTGATGTGTTGGAAGCCATCACGGGCGAGCTTGGTGCACCCGCCGACGAAGACGCCTGGGCGGTTCAGCGTGCCGATGGCTCCTGGCTGCTCGATGGCCTGATCCCGGTGCCCGAATTGAAAGACCGCTTGGAGCTCAAAGAGTTGCCCGAAGAGGACCGCGGGCGCTACAACACGCTGGCCGGCATGATCATGCTCTTGCTTGGCCATTTGCCCCGCACCACCGACCAGGTGGAATGGCAGGGCTGGCGTTTCGAAGTCGTCGACCTTGACGGCAAACGTGTGGACAAGGTGCTCGTCACGCGCACCGAACAACCTGAATAGTTAACATGATCAATCAACTCCTGCACAAAACCCCCGTCGCTGTTGACAGCAACCAGCACCGCCATACCAAACTGCGCGTGCCCATCACCGACTGGAGTGTCGCCAGCAAGCTCAACTCCACCTTCTGCGCGGTTGCCGAATTTGGCGACGCCTGCCGTGAGTTCCCGCTGGTTTTTGTCAACACCGGCAATGACGAACAAGGCAAAGCGCAGGTCGCCCCTGTCGCCGTCTTGGGCTTGTTGCATGAAGACAACCTGTTTGTCGACGGCGGCGCTTGGCGTGGGCGTTATTTGCCCGCCATGGTGCGGGCCTACCCTTTTTGCACCGCTCGCATCACCGACGACCGCATGGCTGTGTGCATGGACTCCACCTGGGCTGGTCTGTCGGAAACCGAAGGCGAAGCGCTTTTCAGCGCCGACGGCAAGGCCACGCCGATGATGGAAGCCGCGCAGCAGCAGCTTGAACTGCTGGAAACCGAAACACAGCGCACACGCTTGGTCTGTCAGCGTTTGGTGGAACTTGATGTGCTGCGTGACATGCGCTTCGACGCCACCTTGCCCGATGGCCGCAAGCACAGCGTGGATGGCTTTCTCACCATCGACCAAGAGCGCATGGCTGCGCAAAGTGATGCGACCTTGCTGGAGCTGCACAAACAAGGCCTGATGGGTTTGATTCACGCCCACTGGATCTCGCTGGGCAACATGCGCAACTTGCTGGACTGGCATTTGCAGCGTCACCCCGTCCATGCCACGAATGCAGCCAACACCACTGCGGCTACTACGACCACAGCGTGAACTTTCGCCCAGCACAATGTTGGCCACTTGACCGAACGAGACGACCATGACCTCACGCCGACAGCCCTCACGCCGACATGCGCTTCGCCTTTTGGCAAACTCACTTTGCGTTGCTCTGGTGGGTATCGCGGCTGCCAGCACCGCGCTCAGTGCCCATGCGCAAAGCGACACAGTAAAGATCGGCGTCATCTTGCCGATGACGGGGCCCTCCGCCTCCACGGGCCGCCAGATCGATGCCGCCATCAAGCTGTGGGTCGCGCAGAACGGCGGCAAGGCCGGTGGCAAGAAAGTGGAAGTGCTGGTCAAGGACGACGCTGGCGTGGCCGACACCACGCGCCGCTTGGCGCAAGAGCTCGTGGTCAACGACAAGGTCGTCGCCCTGGCGGGTTTTGGTTTGACGCCATTGGCGCTGGCGACCTCGCCCATTGCCACGCAAAGCAAGACGCCCATGGTGGTGATGGCGGCAGCCACCTCGATGATCACCGAGAGCTCGCCCTACATCATTCGCACCAGTTTCACGCTGCCACAAGCCACCATCGGCATGGCTGAATGGGCGGCCAAAAACAAAATCAAGAGAGCCATCACGCTGGTGAGCGACTTTGGCCCAGGCAACGACGCCGAGAGGTTTTTTGTCGATCGCTTTTTGCTCAACGGCGGCACCATCGTTGACAAGCTGCGCACCCCGCTGCGCAGCCCCGACTTTGCCCCCGTGCTGCAAAAGGTGCGCGACGCTGCACCCGAAGCACTGTTCGTGTTTTTGCCCTCGGGTCAAGGGGCGCAGTTCATGAAGCAGTTCGGTGAAAGAGGCCTGGACAAAGCCGGTATTCGCCTGATCGGCACGGGCGACGTGACCGACGATGACCAGCTGAACGACATGGGCGACGTGGCCCTGGGCGTGGTCACGTCACACCACTACTCTGCCGCGCACCCAAGCGCCATGAACAAGAAGTTTGTCGCTGACTTCACCGCCGCCAACAAGTTCCGCCCCAACTTCATGGCCGTGGGTGGTTTTGATGGCATGCGTGTGATTTACAAAGCACTTGACGCCACCAAAGGCGCAGGGGGCGACGCGCTGCTGGCCGCGATGAAAGGGCAGATTTTTGAGAGCCCACGTGGTCCGGTGCTCATCGACGCGCAAACCCGCGACATCGTGCAAGACATCTACATCCGTAAGGTCGAACGTGTAGGCGGTCAATTGCAGAACGTTGAATTTGATGTGCAAAGGGCGGTCAAGGATCCGGGCAAGCTGAAGTGATGTGCTCCGGCACATGCTGACCCGTTTGTCCTGAGCGTCACTCGGCCCATCCGTTCACCCTGAGCCTGTCGAAGGGCCGCGCGCTACTTCCCATGCTCACCTTGCTCTTTGACGGCGTCGCCTTTGGCATGCTGCTGTTCGTTCTGTCGCTGGGCTTGGCCGTGACGATGGGATTGATGAATTTCATCAATCTTGCGCACGGCGCTTTTGCCATGGCAGGCGGCTACGTTTTGGTGTTCTTGATGCAGCGCTGGGGTTGGCCTTTCCTGGCTTGCTTGCCTGCTGCGTTTCTCGTCACGGCGCTCGCCGGTGCCATGTTGGAAAGAACCCTGTACCGCCCGATGTACGGCCGCCCACACCTCGACCAAGTGCTCTTCTCCATTGGCCTGACTTTCATGGCTGTTGCGGCCGTGGACTACGTCATGGGCTCGCAGCAGCAAAACGTGCAGTTGCCGTCCTGGCTGAACCAACGATTCGAGTGGGGCGCCGGCGCTTGGCAGTTGGGCATGGGCGCATACCGCCTCTTCATCGTGGTCACCTGCGTGGTTTTGGCCCTGGGCTTGCAAGCCTTGCTGACCTACACACGTTTTGGCAGTCGCTTGCGTGCCGCAGTGGACG
>JAYVRO010000388.1:0-4336 GCA_043776165.1 Rubrivivax sp.
CTGGCCCCCCGACGAGCATTTGCAACGACGAGTGCGCCCGCTCTGGGATGCCACCCGCAGGGCCGGGGTTGCAAGGGGCGCCGCGCGTCGTTGCAGCCCTAGGCCGGGGGCATGCCCCGACCGTCGGTCTGCGCCTAGCGCTGCACTCCTTGCAACCCCGGCGCAGGGGCGATTTATATGATGACAGGCCCTAGACACACCACGGCGGGAGGACCCGTACGCATCATGTCTGACCTGAGCATCAGTCTCCAAGCTCTTGAGCGCAGCAGCACGCAGCTCTCTGTCAGCACCTATTTCGACGAAGCGCTGTTTCGCAAAGAACAGGCGCTGATCTTCCAGCGTGGGCCACGTTATGTGGGCCATGAACTGGCGGTGCCTGAAGTGGGTGACTACGCCACCTTGGCCCACGAGTTGGATGGCCGCGCCTTGGTGCGCACAAAGGGTGGCGTGGAGCTCATCTCCAACGTCTGCCGGCACCGTCAGGCCCTGATGTTGCAAGGAAGTGGGCATGCAAACAGCCACATCGTTTGCCCTTTGCACCGCTGGACTTACGACCTGCACGGCGGCTTGGTGGGCGCTCCACACTTTGATAAGGACCCTGGCCTGAACCTGCGCAATTACCCGCTTCAACTCTGGAACGGATTGTTATTCGAACAAGGCACCTCCCCCGGCCTCCAAGTGGCTGAAGACTTGCGCCATTTGGGCCCAGGTGCCGCCTTGAATTTTGACGGCTATGTGCTCGACAAAGTGCACCAGCACGAATGCAACTACAACTGGAAAACCTTCATCGAGGTTTATCTGGAGGACTACCACGTGGGCCCCTTCCATCCGGGCTTGGGCGCGTTTGTGAGTTGCGAAGACTTGAAGTGGGAGTTCGGCCAAAACCATTCCGTGCAGACAGTGGGCGTGAATCACGCGCTCGAGCGGCCAGGCTCGCCGGTGTACCAACGCTGGCACGACGCCGTGCTGGCCTACCGCAAGGGTCGGCCGCCAGCACACGGCGCCATCTGGTTGACCTATTTCCCCACGGTGATGGTGGAGTGGTATCCGCATGTTTTGGTGGTCTCCACACTGCACCCACGCGGGCCGCAAAAAACACTCAATGTGGTCGAATTTTTCTACCCCGAGGAAATCGCGGCTTTTGAGCGCGAGTTTGTTGAAGCGCATCAGGCGGCCTACATGGAAACCTGCGTGGAAGACGATGAAATCGCCCTGCGCATGGACGCCGGACGGCGAGCCTTGATGGCGCGCGGTGACAACGAGATCGGCCCCTACCAAAGCCCCATGGAAGACGGTATGCAGCACTTTCACGAGTGGTACCGCGGCCTCATGAACGATGGGAAAGCCATGAACGGCGAGCCCATCACAGCTGAACATTCAACATGACCTTCACGACACTCATCGGCGCCGCCGAATTGATGGCTTTGCACAGCAGTGGCGCTGCACTGGTGGTGCTCGATTGCAGCTTTGACCTGGCCGACCCCGCAGCCGGTGAACGCGCTTTTGCCCTGGGCCATGTGCCAGGCGCGCTCTACGCCCATCTGGACCGCGACTTGGCGGGCAGCAAGACAGGCGCCAATGGCCGCCATCCTTTGCCCGGTCGCGACGCTTTTGCCGCCACGCTGGGGCGTTGGCGCGTCGCGCCCGGTGTTCAGGTTGCGACCTATGACGCCCAGGGCGGTGTGTACGCCGCGCGGGCTTGGTGGATGCTGCGCTGGATGGGTCATGCCGCAGTCGCCGTGCTGGATGGCGGTGTCAACGCATGGTGCGCGCAGGGCGCTGCCCTGAGCACGCAAGCCACCCTGGCAACGCCTGGCACGCCCTATCCACGCGCGGCTTCTTTGGCGCCCACGGTGGATGCGCCCAGTTTGCTGGCCTCATTGACAAAGGTCTGTGTGCTCGATGCCCGCGCGGCCGAGCGCTTTCGTGGCGACGTCGAGCCGCTGGACCCCGTGGCCGGCCACATCCCAGGCGCGCGCAACCGCTTCTTCAAAGACAACTTGCAGGCCGATGGGCGCTTCAAGCCCGCACTGGAGTTGCGCGCTGCCTTTGATGGCTATGGCAACACACCGTCGCAAGTCGTGCATCAATGCGGCTCAGGCGTCACGGCCTGCCATAACCTGCTGGCGATGGCGCACGCCGGGCTGCACGGTTCGGTGCTCTACGCAGGCTCATGGAGCGAATGGTGCGCTGACCCGGCAAGGCCCGTGGCCCGCGGCTGATTGACAGTTGATCTGGCGCAAAGCCCGATCAAATTGCAGCTCGGCGAGGACTTGTTTTTAGCGCCCTGTGGGGCCACGATTCAGGTGTTCGTTGACTTGCCCAGGAGGCAGCCATGTACCAACGCATCCTTGTTCCCACCGACGGCTCCGAGATCACCCTCAAGGCCGTGCAAGCGGCCATCGGCATGGCCCGGCTCAGCGGCGCCACGCTGATCGCTTTGGCGGCCAAAGAGCCCTTCCCTTACAGCGCTATATCGGAAATGCAACCGGTGCCGCCGCAGGAATTTTTTGACGCGCAAGAACGCATTGCCGCCGCCCGGGTCAAGACAGTGGTCGATCAAGCCACCGCCGCAGGCATCTCATGCACAGGGGCAACAGTCGAAGCATTGCATCCTTGGGAGGCCATCCTGGACCAGGCCAAAGCGCAGCAGTGCGACCTCATCGTCATGGCGTCCCATGGCAGGCGAGGTCTGGGCGCCATCTTGCTGGGCAGCGAGACGCAGCGTGTGCTCACGCACAGCCGATTGCCGGTGCTGGTGATCCGGTAACGGGCTGGCGAGCGGCGCAGCCCGGGGTTTGCGCTGGCCATGCGCTCAATGCGCCGCTTCCAGAATACTCGTGGCAAACATCACGATGCCCAGGCCAGCACTCAGCCACAGTACCTGCGACACGGTCTCACGCAATGTCAAACGTTGCTGCAACTGCGGCAGCAAATCCGCCACCGCCACGTAAACAAAACTGCTGCTGGCCACGACCAGCAAATACGGGAAGAGCGACTGCCATGGCCCGACCAGAAAGTAACCGACGACACCGCCCACCACGGCGGCCAGGCCTGACAGCGCGTTGAACAGCAGCGCCTTGCGACGTGCAAAACCAGCGTTGAGCAGCACGATGTAATCCCCCGCCTCTTGCGGCACCTCGTGCATGACGATGGCCAGCGCGGTCACGAACCCCAGCTTGTGGTCCACCAAAAAGGCCGCAGCGATGATCACGCCGTCGCAAAAATTGTGTATCGCGTCGCCCACCAAAACACTGTAGCCACCACGCCCTGCTTGCTCAGTGTCAAAGTGATGGTGATGGTGGTGGCCATCGCCTTCATGGTGGTGTGCATGGCGGTACAGCTCGGCCTTTTCGAGCAGCCAAAAAAACAGTAAACCACCCAGCAAGGTGGCAAACAGGCCGTGCGCGTCAGCGCCTTTTTCAAACGCTTCGGGCAACACGTGCAAAAGCGATACGCCGAGCAAGATGCCTGCCGACAGGCTGACCATGCTTTTGACCACGCGGCTGAGCAGCTTCAGGTTCAGCATGCTGGCCACCAGCACCGACATCACGGCGCCCGCCATTGTGCAAAGCACGATGTAGAGAAGTGTCATGTCAAATGTTATTTTTGAACCAGGCCAGGCAGCGCTGCCAGCCGTCATCAGCGGCAGCCTTGCGGTAGCTGGGGCGGTAGTCGGCATGGAAGGCATGGGGCGCGTCGGGGTAGACGACGAACTCTGACCTCTTGGCCGCCGGGCTGCCACTGGCCAGGGCCTTTTTCATGGCCTCCACCGTGCTCAGCGGGATGCCGGGGTCTTGCCCGCCATACAAGCCCAGCACCGGGCCGTTCAAGCTGCCAGCCAGGTCCACGGGATGTCTGGGGTTGAGCGCACTGGCCTGCCCCACCAGCCGCCCATACCAAGCCACGCCGGCCCGCACAGCAGGGTTGTGCGCGGCGTACAACCACGTGATGCGGCCACCCCAGCAAAAGCCTGTCACGCCAAGTTTGCCCGTGTCGGCTCCTTGGCCTTTGGCCCAGGCCACGCAGGCGTCGAGATCACCCATCACTTGCGCGTCGGGCACCTTGTTGATGACCTCGGCCACCAACTTGGCGATCTCGCCATAGCTGCCCGCGTCGCCTTGGCGCACAAAAAGCTCGGGCGCGATGGCGAAGTAACCGGCCTTGGCAAAGCGACGCGCCACGTCGGCAATGTGTTCATGCACGCCAAAAATTTCGCTCAGCACCAAGATCACCGGCGCGCCCGTTTTGTTGGCAGGCGCCGCGCGGTAGGCCGGCATCTTGAAGTCACCCACGGCGATGGTCACCTCACCGGTTAACAAGCCGTCGCTGTTGG
>JAYVRO010000389.1:0-4304 GCA_043776165.1 Rubrivivax sp.
ACATCGCAACCTGGGTGGTAACAAGTGCCGGGCAAAGCGTTGCGCAGCAAAGCGTACAAGCGGCTCCATGAGGTGAGCACCTGCTCGTAGTGCGTGCGCGCCACTTCCACGCCGCTGGCATCAAGCGCCACGCGCGTGGACACGTGCACGCCCAGGGTCTCGTCCACCACCGCGCCGGCCGCGCGCAGCGCAGTCAACAAACCGCTGTGGGTAACGATGCCCGCGCCGCGACCATCCAGCGAGCCCAGCGCACGCTCCAGCAAGTGCACCTGCACACCCGCGCGATGCAGTACGTTGGCCGCGAGCAAACCGCCCAGCGAGCCCCCCACCACGATGATGCGAGCAGGCTGCATCAGGCCTCAGAAGCCGGATAGTTGAGCTCGATGACAACACCGCTGGGGTCGTTCAAAAAGAGCTGTTGCAAACCCAGCGCGGGCACGGTGCATTCGCGCGCTTCAATGCCACGCTTGCGCAAGGTGCTGCGCATGGCGGCCAAGCCAGTGGCGGTGAAAGCGATGTGGTCCAGCGTGCCCGTGCCTTGCAATGAGGCGGGGTCACGCTCGCCCAGGTAGTCCTTCAAGCCTTGCGGGTTGGCTGCGTCAAAGCCTATGACGTGCACAACAGCGTTGGCCCACACGGTGGTGTCACCCATGTAGAGCCACAAACCCGGGAAGGGGAATGCAGGGCGCGGGCCAACTTTTAGGCCCAGGATGTCGACGTAAAAACGCTCGCACGCGAGCAAGTCGCTGCTGCGGATCGAATAGTGATTCAGGCTCAGGGTCATGGTGCTTCTTTCACGACGCGCGCTGGCCTTGCGGCACCACAAACGCGGCTTGCGCAAGGTAGGCCTGCACCATGTCGCTGATGAATTGCTGGCGCACATCGGCCTGCGCGTGTCCACGAAACAGCTGGCCATAAACCAGCGGCAACATGCCCAATTGGTAGATGAGACCACCGTGGAAACCGAGCATCAGCGCCTCTTCACGCACCGAGGGCAGGGCCCGCGAGCGACTGCCATGCGCGCGTCGTGTTTCGCGGATCAAGCGCGGGAACAAACGATCGCGCAAGAGGCCAAAGTAACGCTGCGGAATGAGGCCATCGGCCAGGCCCGAATGCACCAACGTGCGCAGCCATTCGGGCGTGAGGATGGCCGCCAGATAGGCGTCATAAAAGCGGCTGAGCTTGTCTTGCGCGAGCAGCTTACTGTCGAGCAAAACCTCCCACTGGGTGTCCCACCGCCCTGCAATCACCTGCTCGTAGACGCGCTCGATGAGCTGACTCTTGGTCGGGAAATAGTGGTAAAGCAAAGCGTGCGTGATGCCCAACTCGTCGGCCAACTCACGGGTTTGGGCTTCCAGGCCGCGGCGGGCGAAAAAGTCAACCGCACCGGCCAGGATCTGCTGTTCACGTTCGGCAGCACTGAGCCTCTTGCGCGAAGACAAGCCGACGTCGGAGGCACGGGTTTTTGCGGTATTGACCATTTGCTCAACTCTGACAACATTGTTGAGCGTTTGCTCAATAAGCTCCAATCCCCACAAACCCGAAGTCACCGCATGAAAGCCCCCGCCTTCGACTATCTCCGCGCGACCTCGCAGGCCCAGGTGTTTGCCTTGCTCCAACAACATGGCGACGCTGCCCGCGTGCTGGCTGGCGGGCAAACCTTGTTGGCGACGCTGAACATGCGCTTGTCCGAACCCGCGCTGCTCATCGACATTGGTGCGCTCAGTGAGCTGCGCGGCATCACCGTGGTGGGCAACTGTTTGCGCATTGGCGCGCTCACCACTCACGCTGAAATAGCCGTGTCGGCGCTCGTTGCACAACACGCCCCGCTGCTGGCGCAAGCGGCACCTCACATCGCGCATCCGGCCATTCGGAACCGGGGCACCTTGGGGGGATCGCTGGCCTATGCCGACCCTGCTGCCGAGTGGCCAGCCTGCGTTTTGGCGCTGAGCGCTACGCTGGTGTTGACCAGCCCACGCGGTGAACGCCGTGTGGCGGCCGACGCCTTTTTCACTGGTCTGTACACCACTGTGCTGGCTGCTGACGAACTGCTGGCACACGTTGAGCTGCCCTTGTTGGCGAACGACGAGCACCAGGCTTTTGATGAACTCGCAAGGCGCCAAGGCGACTACGCCATCGTGGGTATTGCGGCGCGCGCGCACCACCGCGAAGGCCGCTTGCACGATGTGCATTTGGCGTTTTTGGGCCTGGGCGACAGACCCCAACGCGCGCAACAAGCCGAACGCGCCATGCAGGGCCAAGCGGTCACAGCGGCCACCTTGGCTGCGGCCGCAACCGCGCTGCAAGCCGACATCAGTCCGTCGGCAGATTTAACAAACGACGTGAGCACTAAGCGCCATTTGGCGGCTGTGCTGATGCAGCGCGTGCTGCGCCGCCTGGCTGCACGCTGAGTGCGCGCGAGCGCCGGAGCCGCACATTGCCAAAGTGGCTCAGGCCGCGACCTTCAAAAGGAACAGACATGAGCCCCGCCCTCCAGCGCATCAGCGTCCAAGTGAATGGCGTCCAAGCCACTCACAGCGTGGAGCCGCGCCGCCACCTGGTTGATTTTCTGCGCGAAGACTGTGGCCTGAAGGGCTCGCACCTGGGCTGCGAGCACGGCGTGTGCGGCGCGTGCACGGTGCGGCTGGACGGTGCCGTGGTGCGTGGCTGCCTGGTCTTGGCCGTGCAGGCCGATGGACGCCGTGTCGACACGGTCGAGACGCTGACGCCCTCACCCATGTTGCGCGCGCTGCAGGCGGCCTTTGTGGCGCACAACGCTTTGCAATGTGGCTATTGCACGCCGGGCATGTTGATGGCCGCGCTGGACCTCGTGGAGCACCAGCCCGATGCCTCCCGCCAGGCCGTGCGCGAAGCCATCAGCGGCAACTACTGCCGCTGCACGGGTTATCACGCCATCGTCGATGCCGTGTGCAGCGTGCTGCAAACGCAGCGCGCCGCCACTGCCGCTGGCGCCAGCGCTACCGCCTCGGAGGCCGCATGAACAGCCCTCGCGAAACGCCTTTCCTGGCGGCACCTGCGCTGGCCGACATCACGCCCGACCAACGCTATGTGGGCGTGTCGGTGCCGCGCAGTGGCGCTGCGCGTTTGGCGCAAGGGCGCGGCCAATACATCGACGACATCGAACTGCCCCGCATGGCACACGTGGTGTTCTGGCGCTCGCCTGTGGCGCATGCGCGCATCGTGCACCTCGAGCTTGCGGCTGCCCGCAGCATGCCGGGTGTTGTGGGCGTTTTTACCGGCCGAGACGTGGCCGCTGTGTGCAAGCCCTGGGTGGCCACCTTGGCGCACTTGGCGGGCATCAAGAGTGCGCCTGAATTTGCCCTGGCCATCGACCGCATGCATTGGCAAGGTGAACCTGTGGTGGCCGTGGTGGCTACCACGCGCGCACTCGCTGAAGACGCTTTGCAACATGTCAACGTGGCCTGGGAAGAGTTGTCAGCGGTGCTGGATACCGAGACCGCGCTGCACGCCGACACGCCCGTCATCCACCCCGAGCTGGGCGACAACCTGTGCTTTGCGCGCACGCTCGATACCGGCGGCGTTGATGATGCCTTTGCCAGTGCGGCGGCGGTGTTTGAAGACACCTACGTATTTGGCCGTCACACCGGCGTGACGCTGGAGCCGCGCTGCCAAATTGCCGACTGGCGGCCCGGTCACAGCCTGACCGAAGGGCAGCTCACGGTGCACCATTCCCAACAAGCGCCGCACATGATGCAAGACTTGTACTGTCGCCAGTTTGGTTTGGCTGAACAGCAAGTGCAGGTGCTTTGCCGCGATGTGGGGGGCTCCTTCGGTATCAAGGTGCATGCCTACCCCGATGACTTTGCCACGGTGGCGGTGAGCATGCTCTTGGCGCGCCCCGTCAAGTTTGTTGCTGATCGCCTAGAGTCATTCGTTAGCGACATTCATGCCCGAGAACACCGCATCAAGGCACGCATTGCAGCCAATGCTGAGGGCGACATCCTGGCGTTCGAGATCGACGACCTCACCGGTATCGGTCCGTTTTCTGTCTTCCCACGCACCAGCGGAATTGAAGGCAATCAGGTTGTCAATTTGACCGGCGGGCCCTACAAACACAAGCGCTACCGCGCCGCGCTGAAGGTCGTTTTCCAGAACAAGACGCCGACCTGCCAATACCGGGGTGTGGGCCACCCGATTGCTTGCGCGGTGACCGAAGCGCTGGTCGACGGTGTGGCGCGCCAGCTGGGCATCGACCCCCTGGTGCTGCGGCTGCGCAACGTCATCCCCGACAACGCCTACCCGGCCACAGGGGCCTCAGGCAT
>JAYVRO010000390.1:0-15524 GCA_043776165.1 Rubrivivax sp.
TTTTTGCAGCCATAGTTGCATGGTACTACTAAGTGACATATACTTAGTTGTGTTGTGCAACGAAGTAATGAAAGGAATCATGACCGAGCCCAGAAAGAAATGGAAACCCACTGTCCCCACCAACGGCCCCGCGATCGCCGAGTACCTCGTAATGCCCGACTTCCCCGACGTCTGGGGGTGGCAGCGGGACCTTGTTCCCAACGGCCACGGCGGCTACGGGACGATGTTCAACTTCGGCGGCGCGGTTGGCTGTGATCGCGGCTGGTACGGCAAGCACGACTTGTCAAGGGACTTGATCAACGACTTTTGCCGTTGGCAGCGGTTCTGGATCAACCACTTGCCAAATCGGTCATACGAACCCGAGAACTACCGCAAGTTCCCCTGGAGAACATTCCACCAAGAAGGCCACGGCCTGTGCCAGCGCCTCAAACAAGAAGTCGGCAGTGCGGCCAAAGTGTTCTACATCCGACCCGCCGAAGATCCTCACAACAAAGACTGCCAGTGGCTCGAGTTCTTCGCTGACGGGTCATTCGACGTTCCAGACGACACCGAATGAGACGAGCCGACCAAACCGAGCCAAACCAACGAACCAAACCAAACAGGGAAATGAACATGTACGACATCATTGGTGACATCCACGGCCACGCCGACAAACTCGAAGCACTGCTCGTGAAAATGGGCTACGGCGCCCAGGGCGATGGCTACGTGGCGCCAGCAGGGCGCAAGGCGGTCTTTGTAGGTGACTTGATTGATCGCGGCCCAGCGCAGTTGCGCGTCTTGCGCGTCGTGCGTGCCATGGTCGAGTCAGGTCATGCGTTGGCCGTGATGGGCAATCACGAATTCAACGCCATCGGCTACGCGACGATGTCAACAGACTACGTCAACCATCTGCGCCTCAGGTCAAAGAAGAACACCGGGCAACACCAACACTTCCTTGCCGAGGTGGGCCGTGACAGTGACACGCATCGCTCGTGGGTTGAATGGTTCAAGACCCTGCCGCTGTTCTTGAACTTGAACGGCATCCGTGTGGCCCACGCCTGGTTTGATGAGGCTGCAGCCAAAGAAGTGGACAGCTGCTATTGGGGGCCCTGTGGTGCTGTCATGTCCGACGAATTTTTGTTCGGCAGCTACGTGGCGGGCTCCAAGCTGATGGCCGCCCGCAAGCTGCTGACTTGTGGGCATGAGTGGGTGCTGCCCAAGGGGAACTTCATTGCTGACAAGGAAGGCAATCAACACGGCGACGCACGGCTGGCCGTCTGGCGCCATGCGGCCACTTCGCTGCGCGACATTGCGTTGGTTCCCAACGGAAGTGCGCACCTGGTGCCTGACATCAAATTGCCAGCCGAGGTGGTGCTGCAGGAGGTGACAGGCACGCCCATCTTCTTCGGTCACCACTGGTTTACTGGCACACCAAAGTTGGAATCTTCCAGGGTGGCATGTGTGGATTGGTCAGCCGCCAAGGAAGGCCCGCTGGTGGCCTATCGCTGGGACGGTGAGCTCGAACTGCAGAACGACAAATTCATCTGGGCCGATGGGCCCGCGTCAAAGGAGTAACCATGGATCCGTTGGCAATTCCAGTCGACGCACGCTGCCGCGTGGGCATGGTCGCCATGCTCGGCAGGCTTCGCGCCGAATCGAACGGCAAACTCGTTGTTGTGCGAGAACCCGCCGGTTACCTCTCGACGATGGTGGGCTGCAACAAGCCGGCCTTCTCGTGGTACGTGCACTCGCTGGGCGCACCACTTCAATGCAAAGACCGACCGAGCCGCGACGCTTACGTGGCCGACATCTGCCTCACGCCTGTTGGTGAAATGACTGAAGCGCAGATCAAGAAGCTCATCAAAAGCGACGCCTTGGCTGACTTCAATGAGGCGAAGGACGATCTGTACAAGATCTTGGCCAAGTCAAACATGACGGCAGAGCAACTTCACCAACAAGTCGAAATGGCCGGGCACCAGTTCGCCATTCAGCACGCGTTGGAAGTTGTGCCCACCGGCACGGTGCTGCGCGAGATCGGGTTCAGGTTGTGTCAGCCTGACGGGGAGGTGTTGGAATGGGCAGGTGTCCACAAAGGCAATGAGCTCAGGTTCAGTGCCGGGCGAGACTTTGCAGCCGCATGGCTTGTGGTTGCGACAGGTCACACAGCGCGCACCGCCACCTGGGACGAGCGGCTGCTGCTTGAAGAGGCGCCGCGCGGCCATGTCTTGCAGGTGGTGTTGTCGATGTGGCGCAGTGCGTTCAAGAGCATCTCGCAACCCGTACCGACCCCGGATTGCCTGGCGCTGGGGCTGGTGTACGAGAAGCATTGCAAAGTCATGAGCCGTATTGGTACGGGCCTGCCGAGCTTGCGGCTGGATCCGCAGGTGTTTCGTGCCACCCGCAAACTGATCCTTGCCCGATATCACCGGCCAGGTGAAAACGCCACGGTGTGGCTCAGCCATGCTGATGGGTTACTTCGTCTGGCCGTCGGAAGCACGGTGTTTGGTGTTCCGGCTCGGGGCATATGGGTCGAAGATCGGGAGATTTCGATGGACGACTTTGCGGCGATCCCTGCGCAGGTGATGCGGCACAGGTCTTTCGAGCTTGAACAGAGCGCTGAGCATCTGTCGATCAACAAAGTCGCGATCGTCGGCGCCACCTGTACAGACGCTGGTTTCTGATTGACTTAGTCGTCTGTCAACGCGAGCGAGCAGGGTGCACAAGGCCAGTCGACAACGGGCGACCAAGCCGGCACGGCTACGGAGCGATTGACAAAATCGCTGACCGTTCTTTTCATACTTATTTCATACCGCCAAGAAAAAAAAGGCGCCAGAAAGCGCCGTAAGTTGTTGATTTTTCTGGTGGGCGGTGCAGGGTTTGAACCTGCGACCCCTGCCGTGTGAAGGCAGTGCTCTACCGCTGAGCTAACCGCCCGGAATGTGGCGTTCCGGAAAAGTCACACATTATGCCATCGCCGCGCTGGCTTCCTTCCAAACGGCGTTGCCGCCGCTGGCTTTATTAACGTCCGAGATGAGTGCTTCGTGGGCGATCCGTTCATCCCCACTGATGTTCAACTGCACCAGGTCAAAGGTGCTCAGATCAAGGTGTTCACTGTGCTGCTGCATGTTGTTGTCCTGCGCGTCAATGACCAAACTGTTTTGCCCGCGTGTCATGCGGATGTAGACCTCGGCCAAGAGGCCCGCATCCAGCAGAGCGCCATGCAGATCGCGGTTGCTGTTGTCGACTTCCAGGCGCTTGCACAGCGCGTCCAAAGAGTTGGCTTTGCCTGGGTACAGGTTGCGCGCCATGGTCAGGCTGTCGGTGATGCGCGCTGCGCTGTCGGCCACCAACGGCCGGCCCAGGCGTTTGAGTTCGGCGTTGAGAAAACCGACGTCAAAAGCCGCGTTGTGGATGATGATTTCGGCGCCGGCGATGAACTCCAGCATCTCGCCGGCGATGACGGCGAAGAGCGGTTTGTCAGCCAGAAAGGCCTCCGTCAGACCATGCACGCGTTCGGCGTCGGGGTGGCTTGCGCGCTCAGGGTTGATGTAATGGTGCAGTGTGCGGCCAGTGCGGCGGCGGTTGACCATTTCAATGCAACCCAACTCGACAATGCGGTCGCCTCGCTCGGGTGACAGGCCGGTGGTTTCGGTGTCCAGAAAAATTTGACGCATGGTTGGCGGATTGATCAATTAACGTTCGATGTTGTTCAACTTGTTGCGACCCAAAAGCCACAGCACAGCGCCTGCAATGACCATGGGCACACACAGCCACTGTCCCATGCTCATGTTCAAGGCGAGCAAGCCCAGGAAGCTGTCGGGCTCGCGGAAGTACTCGGCCGCGAAACGCAGCACGCCGTAGCCCATCAAAAACGCGCCCGAAATTTGCCCCAGGCCGCGTTGCTTTTTGCCGTACCACCACAACAGAACGAAGAGCAGCAAACCTTCCAGGGCAAATTGATAGAGCTGCGACGGATGACGTGCAAAGGCCTGGCCGCTCTGTGGGAAGACCATGGCCCAGGGCAAGGCGGGGTCAGCAGCGCGGCCCCACAGTTCACCGTTGATGAAGTTGCCCATGCGGCCCGAGGCCAAGCCTGTGGGCACGCAGGGTGCGATCAGGTCCATCACCTGCAAAAAGGCCCGCTTGCGGCTGCGCGCATACAGCGCTAAAGCCACGATCACGCCCAAGAGACCACCATGAAAGGCCATACCGCCCTTCCACACCATCAATATTTCCAAGGGGTTGGCCAAGTAGTGTTCGGGTTTGTAGAAAAAAACGTAGCCCAGGCGGCCACCGACGACGACGCCCAAGACGCCGAAGAACAAGAGGTCTTCAACGTCGCGCCGCGTCCACCCCACCTCCGCAAACCAAGGCAGCGCTGCGCGCCTTGCTGCAAGGAAGAGAAACAAACCAAAGGCGACGAGGTAGGTCAGCCCATACCAGTGAATCTGGACCGGCCCGAGGGCCAGTGCAACGGGGTCGAATTGCGGGTGAGTCAACATGGGCGGCGATGCTAGCAGCGGCAAGGTGGGTGAACTCGCCGCATAGAATTCGCCACCCCTTTTGGGCATTCTTTCGGAGACCTTTTCATGAGCGAAAACAACGGCCAATCTGGCCCAGCAGGCGCTATCAACCGCCGTTCGGCCAACATCACTGAAGGCGTCGCGCGTGCGCCGAATCGTTCGATGTACTACGCCATGGGCTACACCGAAGGTGACTTTGGCAAGCCCATGATCGGTGTGGCCAATGGTCACAGCACCATCACACCCTGCAATTCAGGCTTGCAAAAACTCGCTGACGCAGCCGTGCAAGGTTTGAAAGAAGCGGGCGCCAACCCGCAGATGTTTGGCACACCCACCATCAGCGACGGCATGGCCATGGGCACCGAGGGCATGAAGTACAGCCTGGTCTCCCGCGAGGTGATTGCCGACTGTGTGGAAACCTGCGTTGGCGGCCAGTGGATGGACGGTGTGGTGGTCATCGGCGGCTGCGACAAAAACATGCCCGGCGGCATGATGGGCATCTTGCGTGCCAATGTGCCAGCGATCTACGTGTACGGCGGCACCATCATGCCGGGGCGCTACAAAGGGCAAGACCTCAATATCGTGAGCGTGTTCGAAGCCGTGGGCCAGTTCAGCGCGGGCAAGATGAGCGAAGAAGACTTCCGCCAGATTGAGCGTCGTGCCATTCCAGGCAGTGGCTCGTGTGGCGGCATGTACACCGCCAACACCATGAGCTCGTCATTTGAAGCGTTAGGCATGAGCCTGCCGTATTCATCGACGATGGCCAACATCGAAGAAGAAATCGTGGTGCACACCAAGCGTGCTGCAGGCGTGTTGGTCGAAGCCGTCAAGCGCAACCTGAAACCGCGCGACATCGTCACCAAGAAGGCGATCGAAAACGCCGTTGCAGTGGTCATGGCCACGGGCGGCTCCACCAATGCCGTGTTGCACTTTTTGGCCATTGCCCATGCGGCGCAAGTGCCCTGGACGATTGACGACTTTGAGCGCATGCGCCGCCAAGTGCCGGTGCTGTGCGATTTAAAGCCCAGCGGCAAGTACCTGGCCATTGACCTGCACCGCGCGGGTGGTATTCCGCAGGTGATGAAGACCTTGCTGGCCGCAGGCCACTTGCACGGCGATTGTTTGACCATCAGCGGTCAGACCATTGCCGAAGTGCTGGCCGACATCCCCGCTGTGCCGCGCGCCGACCAAGACGTTATCCGCCCCATCGATGCGCCGATTTACAAACAAGGCCACTTGGCCATCCTCAGAGGCAACCTGTCACCTGAGGGTTGCGTGGCCAAGATCACTGGGCTGAAGAACCCGGTCATCACCGGGCCGGCGCGCGTGTTTGAGGACGAACAATCGGGCATGGCCGCCATCATGGCCAACCAGATCAACCCGGGCGACGTGATGGTGCTGCGCTATCTGGGCCCCAAGGGTGGTCCGGGTATGCCCGAGATGTTGGCGCCAACGGGCGCGCTCATTGGCCGGGGTTTGGGCGAGAGCGTTGGCCTCATCACCGACGGTCGCTTTTCGGGTGGCACCTGGGGCATGGTGGTGGGCCACGTGGCGCCCGAGGCGGCGGCGGGCGGCAACATCGCGCTCATCCAGGAAGGCGATTCCATCACCATCGACGCACTTCAATTGTTATTGCAGTTGAACGTGAGTGACGCCGAGCTGACAGAGCGCCGCGCTGCCTGGCGGGCGCCTGCACCACGCTACACGCGGGGCGTGCTGGCCAAGTTTGCCAAGAACGCTGCCAGCGCCAGCAAAGGCGCTGTGTTGGACGGCGACTGAGCCACCGACTGAGCTTCCATTAGTTCAGCTCTTGTTCAGCGCGGCGGCCCTGGCGGTGGCGCCGCCGCAGCAGCAGCACGCTTGGCGGCTTCGCGCACAGCCTGGGCGCGTTTGTCGCGCCGCGTGTTCAGACCCAGCGCTTCCATGTCGCGGTCGCGTCGGGCCGCCTTGCGCTCATCCATCTTGCGCATGGCGCGGGCGCGTGTCAGGCCCGTGCCGTCTGAAAACTCCCACCACAAGGCAGCCAGCAAAAAGGGCGACAAAACCCACCACCAGCTCCACAAGGCCACCGGCCCAATCTCAGTGAGCTTGAGTATCAAGAGGGCAATGCCAATGAACATGAAAGCCATCGTGTCGCCCCTTTGGGTGCCAGGTTCAACCCGAGCTGCGAACCTAACTCAGGTGATCAGTTAGTTTGCGCCAGTTGCTCCAAGATGGCGGGGTTCTCCAGCGTGGAGATGTCTTGCGTGATGGCCTCGCCCTTGGCGATGGAGCGCAACAGGCGCCGCATGATCTTGCCGCTGCGGGTTTTTGGCAAGTTGTCGCCAAAACGAATGTCCTTGGGCTTGGCAATGGGGCCGATCTCTTTCGCGACCCAGTTGCGCAGCTCGGTGGCGATTTTTTTAGCCTCCTCACCTGTGGGCCGCGAACGCTTGAGCACGACAAAAGCGCAAATGGCTTCGCCTGTGGTGTCGTCAGGGCGGCCCACCACGGCGGCTTCTGCCACCAGGTGGGTGCAACTCACCAAGGCGGACTCCACCTCCATCGTGCCCATTCGGTGACCTGAAACGTTGAGAACGTCATCGATGCGCCCGGTGATCGTGAAATTACCCGTCTTGGCGTCGCGGATGGCGCCATCGCCGGCCAAGTAGTACTTGCCCTGGAAGTCGGCTGGGTAGTAACTTTTGACGAAGCGCTCGGGGTCGCCCCAAATGGTGCGAATCATGGCGGGCCATGGTTTTTTCACGACCAAGATGCCGCCTTGACCGTTGGGCACGTCTTTGCCGGTTTCGTCCACCACGGCGGCCATGATGCCGGGGAAGGGCAGGCTGCATGAGCCTGGCACCAAGGTCGTGGCACCAGGCAGCGGCGTGATCATGTGGCCACCGGTTTCGGTTTGCCAGAAGGTGTCAACGATGGGGCAGCGGCCACCACCGACGTGCTTGTGATACCACTCCCAGGCGGCGGGGTTGATGGGTTCACCCACCGATCCAAGAATGCGCAAGCTGCTGAGGTCGTAGCTCTTGGGGTGTACCGCGTCGTTGGCTTCAGCCAATTTGATGAGTGAGCGAATGGCGGTGGGCGCGGTGTAGAAGATGCTGACTTTGTGGTCTTGAATCATCTTCCAGAAGCGGCCCGCGTCGGGGTAGGTGGGCACCCCTTCAAACACGATCTCGGTGCCGCCCAGTGCCAGCGGGCCGTAGGTGATGTAGGTGTGGCCCGTGACCCAGCCGATGTCGGCCGTGCACCAGAACACGTCGTCGGCTTTCAAATCAAAGGTCCACTTCGTGGTGAGTGCAGCGTGCAGTAAATAGCCGCCCGTGCTGTGCTGCACGCCTTTGGGTTTGCCGGTTGAGCCGCTGGTGTAGAGCAAAAACAGCGGGTGCTCGGCGCCCACCCACTCGGGTTCGCAGCTGGCGCTTTGTGCCGCCACCAGGTCGGCCAGCCACAGGTCACGTGGGGCGCTAAAAGTCACGGCGCCACCGGTGCGCTTGTGCACGATGACATGGCGCACAGCGCCGCAACCCTCCAGCGCCAAGGCCTCGTCGACGATGGACTTGAGCGGCAAGGCCTTGCCCCCGCGCTTTTGTTCATCGGCCGTGATGATGGCCACGGCCCCTGTGTCTTCAACACGATCGCGCAGGCTTTGCGCCGAGAAGCCACCGAACACGACGGAGTGCGTGGCACCAATGCGGGCGCAGGCCTGCATGGCTGCGACACCTTCCACGCCCATGGACATGTAGATGACGACGCGGTCACCCTTCTTGACACCGATGGACTTGAGCCCGTTGGCCAGCCTGCACACCTGGGCTAACAATTCAGAATAGCTGACCTTGGTCACGGCGCCGTCGTCGGCTTCAAAGATGATGGCCGTCTTGTTGCCCAGGCCGCGCTCGATATTGCGGTCCAGGCAGTTGTATGAGGCATTCAGAGTGCCGTCTTCAAACCACTTGAAAAAGGGCGCGTTGCTGCTGTCGAGTGAACGTGTAAACGGCGTCTTCCAACTGATCAGTTCACGTGCTTGACGTGCCCAGAAACCCTCGTAGTCGGTCTCGGCCTCACGGCACAGGGCCTCATAGGCCGCGAAGCCGCTCACATGGGCGCCTGCGCTAACAGCGGCAGGCGGTGGGTAAGAGGCGTATTCGGTGGGACTGTCAGCGCTGGACATGGGTTTGACTCCTGGACGAGGGGTTGTCTGTTTTCTCGAAGCCTAACAGTAGGCCGCTGCTCTTACGAAGCCCTGACGACTGCACAAAGGCCCAACACGCCGACACCTACAATTTATGTCACTCGCAGGTTGCGAACAGGAGCGTTACACATGACCCAGGTTCCCCCGCGCAGCAAGGCCGATGTCGGGCTTTTGCCGCGTTTGATTTTCTCCAGCCGTTGGCTGCAATTGCCCCTCTACTTGGGCCTGATCCTGGCCCAAGCGGTCTATGTTTTTCACTTTCTTGCCGAGTTGTTTCATTTGGTCGAAGCGGCATTCGGCAGCGTTGATGCCCTTGGCAAATTGGTGGCGAGCGTGGGCTACAAAAGCGCCGTTTCCGTTACCAGTCTGAACGAAACCATCATCATGCTGGTGGTGTTGGCGCTGATTGACGTGGTGATGATCAGCAACTTGCTGATCATGGTCATCGTGGGTGGCTACGAAACCTTTGTTTCGCGACTGAACCTGGAAGGCCACCCTGACCAGCCGGAGTGGCTGTCCCATGTGAACGCGTCAGTGTTGAAGGTCAAGCTGGCCACGGCCATCATAGGCATCAGCTCAATTCATTTGTTAAAAACCTTCATCAACGCCGACAACTACACCGAAAAAGTGCTGATGTGGCAAACGCTGATCCACGTCACGTTCCTGATTTCAGCGCTGGCCATCGCTTGGACGGATCGTTTGATGTCACCCCCGGCCCATCACTGATTGGTCCTTTGATTTTTTGAGCTTGACCACCACCATCATCAACATGACCACCACCATCCGCCACAACGATCTGGTCGACACCATCGCCAGCGCGCTGCAGTACATCAGCATCTATCACCCAGCCGACTACATCGCGCATCTGGCGCGCGCCTACGAACTTGAGCAAAGTGCGGCTGCCAAAGATGCCATTGCGCAGATCCTCACCAATTCACGCATGTGCGCTGAAGGCCGTCGCCCGATCTGCCAAGACACGGGCATCGTGAATGTCTTCCTCGACATTGGCATGGACGTGCGCTTTGAAGGCTTTCCCGGCACCGTCGAAGACGCAGTGAACCTGGGCGTCAGTCGCGCTTACATGAACGCGGACAACCCGTTGCGTGGTTCGGTGCTCGCAGACCCGCTCTTCACCCGCAAAAACACCAAGGACAACACGCCAGCCGTTGTGCACACTCGTTTGGTGATGGGCAACAAGCTCGGCATCAACGTGGCAGCCAAAGGCGGTGGCAGCGAGAACAAGAGCAAGTTCATCATGATGAACCCGAGCGACAGCCTGGTGGATTGGGTGCTCAATACCGTGCCGACGATGGGCGCTGGTTGGTGCCCACCGGGCATGCTGGGCATTGGCGTGGGTGGTACGGCAGAGAAGGCCATGATGATGGCCAAAGAAGTGCTGATGGAGCCCATCGACATGTTCGACTTGTTGGCCCGTGGGCCACAAAACAAGCTCGAGGAATTGCGCATTGAACTTTTCGAGAAGGTCAACGCGCTGGGCATTGGGGCGCAGGGCCTGGGCGGCCTGACCACCGTGCTCGACGTGAAGATCGCCACCTACCCGACACACGCGGCCGGCAAGCCCGTGGCCATGATCCCCAACTGCGCCGCCACGCGCCACGCCCACGTGGTGCTGGATGGCTCTGGCCCTGCCTTCATCGACCCGCCGAGTTTGGACATGTGGCCTGACGTGCAGTGGGCACCCGACTACAACAAGAGCCGCCGCGTGGACCTCAACACGCTGAGCAAGGCCGAGGTGGCGAGCTGGAAGCCGGGCGATACGCTGTTGCTGTCGGGCAAGATGCTCACGGGGCGCGACGCAGCGCACAAGCGAATTCAAGACATGCTGGCCAAGGGCGAAACGTTGCCTGTGAGTTTTGCCAATCGTGTCATCTATTACGTGGGCCCAGTGGACCCCGTGCGCGATGAAGTGGTGGGCCCGGCGGGCCCGACCACATCCACGCGCATGGACAAGTTCACCGAGATGATGCTGGGGCAAACCGGGCTCATCGCCATGGTCGGCAAGGCAGAGCGCGGCCCTGTGGCCATCCAGGCCATCAAGAAACACGGCAGTGCCTACTTGATGGCCGTGGGTGGCGCTGCGTACTTGGTCTCCAAGGCCATCAAGGGCGCCAAAGTGTTGGGCTTTGCCGACCTGGGCATGGAAGCCATTTACGAGTTTGATGTGGTCGACATGCCTGTGACCGTGGCAGTGGATTCACAAGGCACGAGTGTTCACAACACGGGCCCGCGTGAATGGCAGGCGCGGATTGGGCAAGGCAAGATCGGCAAGATCCCGGTGACAGTCGCGTAGGTGAGTGTCGCAGTGCCTGAAAAAACTTTGTCGTGTACTTGCTGAACTTTTGTAGAACCCGCGTTGTCCCAACTCTTCGAAGTTCACCCCCACAACCCGCAGCCGCGCTTGCTTAAACAGGCTGCGCAGATCTTGCACGCCGGTGGGGTGGTGGCGGTGCCTACCGATTCAAGTTACGCGCTGGTCTGCCATTTGGACGACAGGGCAGCGGCCGAAAACCTGCGTCGTATCCGCCAAGTGGACGACAAACACCACCTCACGCTGTTGTGCCGCGATTTGTCTGAACTGGCAAGTTATGCGCGGGTTGATAACCGCCAATTTCGAATGTTAAAACTCGGCACTCCAGGGCCTTACACATTCATCTTGGAGGCCACGAAAGAAGTGCCTCGGCGGCTGAGTCATCCCTCTCGGCGAACCATCGGCCTGCGTGTGCCTGACCACCGGGTGTTGCAAGATTTGCTGGCGCTGTTCGGCGAGCCGCTCTTGGCCACGACGCTCATCGCGCCGGGTGATACCGAGCCGCTGAACGATGCTTCAGAGATCCGTGACCGCTTGCAAAAACAGCTCCAAGCTGTGATTGACGCCGGACCCTGCGCGATGGCACCCACGACAGTGATCGACCTCAGTGGCGACCCTCCCGTGGTGCTGCGCCAGGGACGGGGGCCATTGGCACCGCTGGGTCTGGGTTGACGGGGCCACCCCGCCCGGGACTCGCTGCCCCTCGCTTTCGCGGACTTACGCGAACTTACGCAAGCTGTCGACGCGAACGGGATCAGTGGCGAAAGTGCCGCGTCCCCGTGAACACCATGGCCAGACCGCGTTCATCGGCGGCGGCGATCACCTCGTCGTCACGCATCGAACCGCCGGGTTGAATGACGCAACTGGCGCCTGCCTCACCCAGCACATCGAGACCGTCGCGGAAAGGGAAGAAGGCGTCGCTGGCCACTGCTGCGCCGTGCAGGGTCAGCCCTGCGTTGGCCGCCTTGATGCCCGCAATGCGGGCACTGTCGATGCGGCTCATCTGGCCGGCGCCGACGCCCAACGTCATGCCATCGGCGCAGAAGACGATGGCGTTGCTCTTGACGAACTTGGCGACTTTCCAGGCGAAGAGCAAATCAGCCAACTGTTGCGCCGTGGGCGCGACTTTGCTGACCACGCGCAGTTCACTTTGCATCACGTTTTTGGCGTCGCTGGTTTGCAGCAACAAGCCACCACCCACGCGTTTGAAGTCGAACTTGTTCACGCTGCGCGCGGCGTCCGCGCCAAGCGCAACTTCGAGCACTCGCACATTTTGTTTGGCCGCGAGCGAGGCCCGTGCGTCCGCGTTCACGCTGGGCGCAATGATGACTTCCACGAACTGCTTGTTCAGGCCGATGCGCTCGGCGCTGGCCAGGTCCAGTGGGCGGTTAAAAGCCACGATGCCACCGAATGCCGAGGTCGGGTCGGTCTTGAATGCTTTGGCGTAGGCCTCAACGAGTGTGGCGGCAATGCCCACGCCGCAGGGGTTGGCGTGTTTGACGATCACGCAGGCGGGCACGTCAAAGGTTTTCACGCATTCCCAGGCGGCATCGGCGTCGACAATGTTGTTGAAGCTCAGTGCTTTGCCTTGCAATTGTGTCCAACCGGCAAGCAGGCCCGGCGCGACCTCGGCTTCACGGTAAAAGGCTGCGTTTTGATGCGGGTTTTCGCCGTAACGCATGTCTTGCACCTTGTTCACTTGCAAGGTGAACACGCTGGGGAAAGCTTGGCGCTGCGGCACGCTGGCCGGGTTGTTTTCGACACCAGCGTTCAGGGCGCTGAGGTAGTTGGTGATCATGCCGTCGTAAGCGGCGGTGTGGGCAAATACTTTCTTGGCCAGGGCAAATTTGGTTGCACGTTCGACTTGACCCGAGCGCAATTCGGACAGCACTTGGGCGTAGTCGGCAGGGTCGACCACCACGCTCACGTCGGCCCAGTTTTTGGCCGCAGCGCGCAGCATGGCGGGGCCGCCGATGTCGATGTTCTCGATCGCGTCTTCCAGTGTGCAGTCGGCGCGGGCTGTGGCCTGTGCGAAGGGGTAAAGGTTGACGACCAGCAGGTCGATGGTTTTGATGCCATGCGCCGCCAGTGCAGCCATGTGTTCTGGCACGTCGCGCCGCGCCAGCAAACCGCCGTGGATGCGTGGGTGCAGGGTCTTGACACGCCCGTCCAGCATTTCAGGGAACCCTGTCACTTCGGCCACCTCGGTGACGGGCAGGCCCGCATCGGCCAGCAACCGCGCTGTGCCGCCCGTTGACAAGAGTTGGACGCCTTGGGTGTGCAAGGCTTTGGCAAATTCAAGGATGCCGGACTTGTCAGAAACGGAAATCAGGGCCGTGGTCATGTGAAATTGTTAAGTTCTTGGAATTGTCGGAAACCTGGCCGCAGGGGCTGAAACAGCCCGCCAAATTCACTTCACGATGCGGTGCTCTACCAGCTTTCGTCGCAGCGTATTGCGGTTGATACCCAGCCACTGCGCCGCCTGGCTTTGATTGCCAGCGCAACGTTCCAGCACCACTTCTAACAATGGCTTTTCGACGGTGCTGATCATCAACTCGTGCAAGCGGTCGGGCTCGGCACCGCGCAGGTCGCGAAAGTACTGGTCCAAACTTTCGCGGATGCACTCTTCAATGTGCTTTTTGCTCATGCTGTCTCTGCTGTGGGTCGTTGGCTGCGTCCGCTGTGGTGCACAACGCTACTTGTGGCAACAAACGATGTTGATCTGCAAGCTGGTCAAAAAAAGTAGTGACGGCGGCCACCTGCGCTTTGGCGTCGTCCAGGTTGTTCATGGTGGTGCGAAATTCTTCACCACCTGGCAAGCCGCGCACGGCCCATCCAATGTGTTTGCGCGCGCTGCGCACCCCGGTGAACTCGCCGTACAACCCGTAGTGCTCGTGCAGGTGTTCGGTGAGCCAGCGCTGCACATCGCGGGTGGCGGGTGGTGCCAGGTGCTGGCCAGTGGCCAAGTAATGAGCAACCTCACGAAAGATCCAAGGGCGGCCCTGCGCGGCGCGGCCAATCATCACGGCATCGCAACCGGTGCTGCGCAACACCTGTGAGGCCTTTTGTGGTGAGTCGATGTCACCGTTGGCGACCACGGGGATGTGCAAGGCCGCTTTTACTGCGGCCACGGTGTCGTACTCTGCGAGGCCCTTGTAGCCCTGCTCGCGCGTGCGACCGTGCACTGTGACCATGGCAACGCCTTCTGATTGCGCCGCCAGCGCCAAACGCAGCGCATTGCGTTCACTGTCGCACCAGCCTGTGCGCATCTTCAATGTCACCGGCACACCGCGCGGCGCACACGCAGCCACCACGGCGTTGATGATGGTTATGGCCAAAGGCTCGTCTTGCATCAACGCCGAGCCCGCCCACTTGTTGCACACCTTCTTGGCTGGGCAGCCCATATTGATGTCGATGATTTGCGCGCCGCGGTCAATGTTGTAGGCCGCCGCCTCGGCCATCATGGTCGCTTCTGTGCCTGCAATTTGCACGGCGATGGGATCGACCTCGCCCTCGTGGTTGGCGCGGCGCGAAGTCTTGAGCGATGCCCACAGCTCTTTTCGCGACGTGACCATTTCGCTCACCGCATAACCCGCGCCCAAGCGTTTGCAAAGCTGCCGAAAAGGCCGGTCGGTGACCCCGGCCATGGGCGCTGCAAAGAGTCGGTTCGGTAGTTCGATGGAACCGATGCGCATGGGGTGGGGTGCCTAAAAAGGAGGCGCAGTATAGCGGCGCACCTCCACAGGACACCCCCGCAAAAACAAGGGGACGAGAGCGGCTGCGGCGCACCACAGCGTGCCGATAATGCCGAGCAATGGACGCATGGTTTGATTCATTTCTAGTGGCAATGGCTTTGCCGGAATTTGGCTTGACCACCGTTTTCGTCATCGCCACGGTGTCGGCCACCTTGTTGCCCTTGGGCAGCGAGCCCGCAGTCTTTGGTTTGATCAAGCTCAACCCCGATTTATTCTGGCCCGCCGTGTTGGTGGCCACTGCGGGCAATACGCTGGGTGGTGCCATCACTTGGTGGATGGGTTATGGCGCCGAACGTGCCTACGAAAGTGTCACCAAACACAAGCCCAGTGACCTGCGCGCCTTGAAGTGGCTGGAGCGTTTTGGCGCCAAGGCCTGTTTGTTGAGTTGGTTGCCCATCGTGGGAGACCCGCTGTGTGCCGTGGCGGGTTGGCTGCGTTTGCCCTTTTGGCCCTGCGTGGGCTACATGGCCATCGGCAAATTTTTACGCTATGTGACGATGACTGCGGCGCTGCTCTGGGTCTTCCCGGGGCAGTTTGCGCCCTGATGAGAGCACCCCCGATGACCATGAGCATGAACACTCCAGCCTACGACTCGTTGACCAGCACCTACACCCAGCTGCACCACCTCGGCCACCTGGAGTCCATTGCCGGGTGGGATCAGGCCGCCAACATGCCGCCCAAAGGCAATGAGGCGCGGGCTGCGGCGCTCACCGAGATGGCCGCGTTGCTGCACCGCATGCGCACTGCGC
>JAYVRO010000391.1:0-4286 GCA_043776165.1 Rubrivivax sp.
GAACGAAGTGCAACGCAACATCATTTCGCAGACTGTGCTGGGGAGCTGAACATGGACTTTGAATTCACGGACGACCAGGCGTCACTGCGCGACGCGGTAGCGCGTTGGGTCGACAAAGGTTTTTCATTTGATCGGCGGCACAAACTGGCCAAAGCGGGCGGTGCGACACGCGCTGTGTACGGCGAATTGGCCGAATTGGGGCTGGCTGGTTTGGCCGTGCCCGAGGCCCACGGCGGCATGGGCTTTGGCCCGATCGAGGCCATGGTCGTGTGCGAAGAACTCGGCAAAGGTTTGGTCAACGCGCCCTATGCGCACGCGGCCTTGGTGGCACCGGCCTTGCTGGCTGCGGCACCTGCGGCGCTGCAAAGCGAATGGCTGCCCAAGATCGCCAGTGGCGACGCCTTGGTGGTGCTGGCCCATCAAGAGCGCGGCTCGCGCTATCAACTGAACAAGGTCGCAACACGCGCCGCACAAAGTGCAGGGCAATGGGTTTTGACGGGCAGCAAAAGTCTGGCGCCGGCAGGCGACGAAGCCGACGCGTTCATCGTGCCAGCACGCATCAGTGGTGATGTCGGTAGTGAAGCGGGAAGCCCGGCGGGCATAGGACTTTTCCTGGTGACAGCCAAGGCCGCTCAGGTCCATGCTTACCCCACGCAAGATGGCGGCCGCGCGGCTGAAGTGGTGTTGAACAACAGCACGGCGGCGCTCATCACTGACGACGGTTTTGATGTGCTCGAACATGCTGTCGACATCGGCATCGCCGCGCAATGCGCGGAGGCCGTGGGCCTGATGGACAAGCTGGTGGCCATCACCATCGACTACATGAACACGCGCAAACAATTCGGCGTCACGTTGGCCACGTTTCAGGTGCTGCGTCACCGCATGGCCGACGTGAAGATGCAGCTGGAACTGGGCCGCTCGATGAGCTACTTTGCCAGCCTGAAGCTGGGCGAAGCCCCCGCGCCGCGCCGCCGCGCCATTTCACAGGCGCGGGTGCAACTGTGCAATTCAGCGCGCCTGGTGGGCCAGCATTGCACGCAGATCCACGGCGGCATTGGCGTGACCGACGAATACATCTCCAGCCACTACTTCAAGCGGCTGACGATGATCGAGCTGGGTTTTGGTGATGGTTTGCACCATCTGGGCGAGGTGAGCGCGCGCATGTTAGACACCGCAGGGGTCTTCGCTTGATTTTCCCTAAACGCTTGACATGACCAGCGGCGCGATCACCGACATTCCGAGCCTCAGCGTCGGCCACTTCACGGATTTGCGCCGCCCCACGGGTTGCACCGTGGTGCTCTGTCCGCAGGGCGTGGTGTGTGGTGTTGATGTGCGCGGCGGTGCACCGGGCACGCGCGAAACCGATGTGCTCAAGAGCGAAAATACGGTGGACCGTGTGCACGCTGTGCTGCTCACCGGCGGCAGCGCTTTTGGTCTGGACGCTGCCAGTGGCGTGATGCGCTGGTTGGATGAGCACGGCCATGGCCTGGCCGTGGGCCCGGCGCGTGTGCCCATCGTGCCTGCGGCGGTGTTGTTTGACTTGTGGGTCACCGGCGTCGATGCCCAACACACCAACGTTCGACCTGACGCGGCGGCGGGTTACGCAGCCTGCCAAAACGCCAGCGGCAAAACGCCGGCGCAAGGCAGCTTCGGTGCGGGCGCCGGTGCGCGGGTGGGCAAACTCTTTGGCATCGAGCGCGCCAGCCGGGGCGGCATTGGCAACGCCAGTGTGCGCGTGGGCAGCATCACGGTGGCGGCCATCGTGGCCGTCAATGCCATAGGCGATGTAGTGGACGACGATGGCAGCGTGATCGCAGGCACCCGCAGCGTGGACGGCAAAGCGTTCATTGGCAGCAACCAGGCCTTGCTTGCCGGCTTGGGCCCGGCGCGCCTGATGGCAGGCATGTCCACCACCATCGGCGTGCTGGCCACTGATGCGCTGCTGACCAAAACCCAGGCCAACAAGCTGGCGTCGATGGCGCACCACGGCCTGTCACGTGCCATCAGCCCGATCAGCGTGAACGACGGTGACGCGCTCTTTGCCCTGGCCACCGGGGGCAGCGGGTTAACCGGCGACATGAGCACCCTGGGCGCCATGGCCGCGCAGGCAGTTGCACTGGCGATCAGGGCGGCGGTACTTGCTGCATCAAACCAAATTCAAGACGTGGCTTGATGACTCGTGCCGATCAAGGCTTGAAGACATCGCCCAGCACCACACCTTCCCGGCGGGGGTCGGCACCACCTTCGAAGTATCGGTAGCCCGCCGGCGCGGTGCGCGCGACGATGGTGCTCAAGCCACTGCTTTGCTGCGCGGTGTTGACGGTGTGGCCCAAGGCCCTGAGCCCGGTGATGAGTGGGTCGTTGGCGCCGTTGTTGCTAATGTCAACGTTAGGGTGTTCACTGCCCAAACTGGTGTTCACACTGTTCGCAGCGCCAAAGTCGATCATCGAAGTGGCTTGTTGTGCGTCCATGCCCCAGTCGAGCACGCCCACCAAGGTTTTGCCGACGTACTGAATGATGGTGGCCCCACCGGGTGAGCCGGTGGCCATCAAGAAAGTGCCGCGCTGGCCGCCTGTTTGTGTGAACACCAAGGTGGGCGACATGGAACTGCGGGGGCGCTTGAGCGGCGCCACGCGGTTGGCGATGACAGCACCTGTGGCGTCGGTGGGCGCGGCCGAAAAGTCTGTGAGTTGGTTGTTCAGGATGAAGCCACCCTTGGCCAGGTGATAGGCGCCAAAGCCCGACTCGACTGTGGTGGTCATGGTCACCACATTGCCCGCACCATCCACCACCGACAAATGCGTGGTGCCGTTTTCGCTGCTCGGCCCATGCTGCCCCAGGCTGGTCGGCCCCAGGTTGCCAGGCTGGGCCACACCCATGCTCTTGCTCAGGCTGACCAAACTTGCGCGGCTCTTCAAATAGGCCTTGTCGAGCATGGCTGCGCTGCTGCCACCGGGCAGGGGCACAAAGTCGGTGTCGGCCACGTACTTGTCGCGGTCGGCGTAAGCCAGGCGCTGTGCCTCGCTGACCAGGTGCACGCCCATCACGGTGGGTTTGCCGCCGTTGATGTCCATGGCCGTGGGCTTTTGCGGGGCCAGGTCGAAGTTCTCCAGCACGCCCAGTGTTTGCGCCACGGCCAAGCCGCCGGAGGACGGCGGCCCCATGCCGCACACCTGGTACGTGCGGTAGGTGGTGCAGATGGCCTCGCGCTTCTTGGCGCGGTAGGCGGCCAGATCGGCCATGGTGGTCAAACCTGGGGTGATGCCGCCCGTGGTGTCGGCGATTTTGTCGACGATGTCTTGCGCGATTGGCCCGCTGTAGAACGCTGTGGCACCACCTTCTGCAATGGTCTTGAAAGTTGCTGCGAGTGCCGGACTCTTAAGCAAAGTGCCGGCGGCTTTGGCCGTGCCGTCAGCGTTCAAAAAGTAGGCCCGGGCGTCGGGGTCGCGCAGCAAGTTGCTGGCAGAACCGGCGACCGAGGCCGACATCCGCGGACTGATCTTGAAGCCGTCGGTGGCGATTTGAATGGCCGGGTCGAAGAGCTCTTTCCATGTCAGTTTGCCAGCGTCTTTGTGTGCCAGCTCCAGCATGCTCAATACGCCGGGTGTGCCGATAGAGCGACCGCTGGCGCGTGCGTTCGGCAGTGGCGTCGTTTGCTGCGCGGCGCTGATCCAGCGCAGGTAATTTTCAGTGGCTGCGGCGGGGGCTGTTTCGCGGCCATCGTAAGAGTCAACAAGTTTGGTCTTGGCGTTGTAGTGCAGCATGAAAGCACCGCCGCCAATGCCTGAGGACTGCGGCTCGACCAGGTTGAGCACCATCTGTACGGCCACTGCGGCGTCTACCGCGCTGCCGCCTTTTTTCAGCACATCGCAACCCGCCTTGGTGGCCAGGGGGTTGTTGGCGACCACCATGAAGCTGCGCGTCGGCACAGCGCTCTTGCTGGCAAAGCCGGTGGCAATTTCAGGCGCACCGTTTTCGCCCGGAGTGCCCGGGTTGTAGACCTGCCCTGTGGGCGAGGTTTGCAAACAGGCGTTGGTGGTGACCTCATCGTCGCCCCCGCAAGAGGCCAGGAGCGCTGCTGCGGCCAGCATGCCCAGTGAAAAGCGCCCAATGGACGAAAGTCTGACTCTGTTCACAGTGTGTCCTCAGGTTAGGTGTGTGCAGTTTGCGTTGTGCACTGGGGTGCCTGCAAGAAGGGCATTCCCGAGTCAGACGCGGTGTGCCAAGGCCCATCATTCGCAGACCCGTGTCTCCCCCCAAGGTCTGCCCCATGAAGCTTTTAGTCC
>JAYVRO010000392.1:0-4283 GCA_043776165.1 Rubrivivax sp.
GTGCTGATCACGAGATCGGCCTTCTTGGTTTGCAAATATGGAATGCGGTTGGCGCTCGTCACCACCACCAGTTCGATCTTCACGCCCAGTTTGGCGGCGATCAGGTTGGCCATGTCGATGTCCAGGCCCTGGGGCTTGAGGTCGGTGCCGACAAATCCGTAGGGCGGAAAGTCGGTGGGGATGGCGATGTTGATTTGTTTGCGTGCCATCACATCGTCCAGCGCAGTTTGGGCGCGGGCGGTGGTGGCCATGCTGGCCATCAGGCACATGGCGGCAATGAAAGGCAGGCGACGAATCATGTTGGCTCCGGTACGGGGTGTGAGGTGCGTGGACGTGCAGCGCCTGGTAGGCTGACCAAGAGCTCATCACGGGCAATCCAAAGGTTGGCCGCCAGGCCGCATTGTCGCTTTGGCTGTGGCGGAATTTGCAGCAAGCGCAGGAATTGCTGAAGTCGTGGACGCAAGCAACCGATATCCTTGACAGCCCTCGATCACGCTGCGGCTTGCTGTCGCCCAAAGTCCACCCATGCCAACCAAGCCAGACAACCAAGCCGAAGAGCGCGCCATGGCTTTGCTGGGCGACGCGCGGGCCCTGGCCACGATGCGCGTTGAGCTCAAAGCGCTGCTGGATGCTGTGCCCGGTGCGCGTCGCGTTTTGCCGCATTTGTCAGTGGTGGAGCGTGTGGTGGCCAGCGATGGCTTTGAAGGACTGGACGCCATGCCCACCGACGCGATGGAAAAAGCTGCCGAGCAACTTGGCAACTTGCCCTTGAAGAGCCCAGGCAGCCTGTTGCCGCAACTGCACATGTTGCTGAACCTGGCTCTGGGGGCCCGCGCCAATGCCAAACAAGGCCCGGTGACCGATCAATTCATGTCGTCGTTTTTGACCGACGAAAAGTTGGAAGTGACCGAGATCAGCCACACCGACTTTGCCCGCCTGATGGACGAGCCATCGTCGGGCAAAACGCGTTAACGTTCGACTCGACTCGTCTTGGGGCCCTGCCCCTTTCTCGCTTTCTTGGCTACTGCGGCCGGCGCAGCAACAGATCCGTGCTGACATTGGCATAAGCCTGCGCCGCGTGCAGCACCTGCGCATCGGCCAACGGTGGGCCGATCAACTGCAAGCCCATCGGCCAGCGCGCCGAATCTGCCAAACCGCCGCCAAACCCTGCGGGCACGCTGATGGCGGGCAGGCCCGCAAAAGTGGCGTAGATCGTCACCTCCATCCAGCGGTGATAAGTGTCCATCACTTGCGTGCCGATTTTCTTCGGCCAGCGTCCGACATGAGGGAATGGCCAGACTTGCGCCGAAGGCAGCGCGAGCACGTCAAAGCGTTCGAAGAGCGAGAGCATGTGCGCGTGGAACTGGCTGCGCACCCGGCTGGCCTGCATGAAGTCTGCAAAGCTCAGGCCTTGGGCCGTGTCGTGCTCCCACAGCGCCTCGGGTTTGATGAATTCGCGTGCTTGGGGCAAGTGCATCACGGCAGCCACATTGCCCACGGTGAGCGCTTTGCGCCAGACGAGCCAGGCCTGCCACACCGTGGCGGCGTCAAAGCCCAAGTTCAGGGGTTCAACCACGGCGCCTGCGCTGGCCAGCCGCGCCAGGGCTTCTTCACACATGGGCAAGACGCCTTCTTCCATTGGCAAATAACCATTCAGGTTAGACAACCAACCGATGCGCAAACCGCGAGCCTCGGCGTCTTGTGTGGGTACAAAACTCTGCGGCCCTTGGGCAATGGAGAGCGGTGAGCCTGCGTCGTAACCGGCTTGAACCGAGAGCAACTGCGCCACGTCCAGCACTGTGCGGCCCATCGGCCCTTCGGTCGCGAGTTGGCCGACCGACCACTCCGGGGCGGGCATGCGCGGCACGCGCCCAGCGCTGGGGCGCATGCCAAAAACATGGTTCCAGCCAGCCGGGTTGCGCAAAGACCCCATGAAGTCGGAGCCATCGGCCACGGGCAACAAACGCAGCGCCAAAGCCACCGCCGCACCACCGCTGCTGCCACCGGCCGTGCGCGTGTTGTCCCAGGCGTTGGGGGTGACACCAAAGAGCTCATTGAAGGTGTGCGAACCCAAGCCGAACTCGGGCGTGTTGGTCTTGCCGATGACGATGGCGCCAGCGGCTTTCATGCGGGCTGCCATCAAGCTGTCGCTCGGGGCGACAGCGTTTTTGAGCAATCGACTGCCCTGTGTGGTGGCGAAACCCGCCGTAGCGGATACGTCTTTGATGGCCTGCGGCAAACCGTGCATCCAGCCCTTGGACTGGCCACGCGCCAACATCGCGTCGTGCTCATCAGCTTGTTGCATCAGGCCCGTGGGTGCCGCCATATTGACGATGGCGTTGGCCGCGGGGTTGAGCTTGTCGATGCGCGCCAGATAAGCCTGCATCACCTCGCGGCAAGACAGCTCGCGCGCGTGGATGGCGCGGGACAACGCGCTGGCATCCATGTCAGTGATGGGGTCGGTCAGCGAGTCAGCGTGGGGGGTGGTCGGCAATTGCATGGCACTCCTAGGAGCCTGTTGACGTTGTGGCTGCATGCTAGGTCACGCCAAGCAATGAGCCAAGCCATGAGCCCTGCCGAGACGATCGTGGACACGATGAAACCCAAGTCCAAATTCGCCTCCGCTGCAGCCGCCTGGGTCAATCAGCTGGGCCAACCCATCGACCTTTTTGCACGCAAGTCCGAGTCCGCGGCGCGTTGGCAACAACCCCCGCCGACGACGTGGCTGAAAGCATTTTTTGCCGCGTGGTTGGGCGCCTAGGCCAATGGCTGGCCAGCTGGCGCTATCCAGGAAGCCGCGCAGGGCCTCTGCACACAAAGCTTGCCCTGGAAGGCTGACCTCCTGCGGCAGGCTTGCCAGCGGTTGAGTCTGCATGTGCCGCCGCATGACAGTGGCGACTCCACCCCCTGGCCCGTGGCCTACTTTGGCGCCGCACGGGAGAGTTGGCGTGACGCGCTGGCCGCCATCACAGCGCTGGGTGGCAGCGGCACCGGCACGGTGGCTGAGGCTGACACCTTGTCGGTGTTGTGGCTCTTAACACTTGACAAGAGTGGACGCATCAACAGCGTGGCGCCCATGGAGCGACGCAAGACCGCACTGGGCCTGGGAAAGGCCAAAAGTATCAGCCTGAGCAAGCTGCACAAAAACCCACGCCTGGCCCGAGGTGACGCCGCAGTGGCAGGTGCCATCAAGGCCAACCCTTTTCGCCGCTCGCGTTTGCACATTGACGCCGTGGCTGCTCAGCCTGCTCGTGCTGCAAGACGGGCCACAGCGCGCACGCGTCACCCGCATCAGCGCGGCGCAGCGCCGTGTGTGGCAACTGGATGGCCGAAGCGCAACGCTTTGCTCCAAGTCTTAACTTTAGAAATTACGCGCAAGTTGAACGCAGGCTCGCTCTGGCCGATTTGAGCGGCGGCAATGTGGTTGTCGCGTCTTACGCGCTGGCACAAATCAACGAAGAAGAGTTCAACAAAATCAGCTGGTCGACCTTGGTGTTGGACGAAGCCCTTGCACTCAAGAACTCAGCCACCAAACGCGCCAAGTCGGTGGCCACCCTGCCTGCTGCATGTCGCCTGGCGTTGTCAGGCACGCCAGTGGAAAACCGCCTGGCCGACCCGTGGTCGAACATGAACACCCTGAACCCTGGCTTGCTCGGATCAGCGCAACGATTCAGCGACCGTTATGCCCATGCGATCGAGCGCAGCAGTGACGACAACGCGCGCTTTGCGGCGCGCAGCCGCTTGCGCCGCTTGGTCGCGCATTTTTGGAAGCCGCGCGCCAGCGCGCCATCGATCGCATTGAAGGCGTTGACAGCGACTCGCCGCAAGCGGCATTCCAGGGCAGTGAAGGCGACCTCTTCCTCATCAGCTTGAAGGTCGGCGGGTTTCGCTTGAACCTCACGGCCGCTGACTACGTGAACAGCTAATGGACAGCGCGGCGCCGGATTCAAGTCGCGCTTGACGCCGACTGCGCCGCTTCCCATTGCGCCGCGATGCGCAACAAGAGCGCATCCTCGCCCAGCTGCGCGCTGAGCATCGCGCCGATGGGCAGGCCATCTTTTGAGCGCCCTGCGGGCAACGAGATGGACGGCGCTCCGGTGGCGTTGGCCAGCGGCGTGAAGGGCGTGTAGCGCCACAGGCCTTGGGGACCCAGGCGGTAGTCAATGAAGTCGGCGTTGGTCATGGCGAAACGGCCAATCTTGGCCGGCGGCTCGGCCAAAGTCGGGGTCAGCAACAAGTCGTAGCGTTCATGGAATTGCGCCATGCGCCGACCCAAGCGGTGC
>JAYVRO010000393.1:0-4267 GCA_043776165.1 Rubrivivax sp.
ATGCACAAGGCCCTGCGGGACGTGCTGGGCGCGCATGTGCAACAAAAAGGCTCATTGGTCAACGCAGAGCGCACGCGTTTTGACTTTGTGCACAACGCACCGATGACCGACGCGCAGGTGGCGCAAGTCGAGGCCATCGTCAACGCCGAAGTGCTGGCCAATGCACAAGCGCAATCGCGCGTCTTGCCCATTGCCGAGGCGCAAAAGCTCGGTGCCATGATGCTCTTTGGCGAGAAGTACGGCGACGACGTGCGGGTGCTCGACATCGGCTCCAGCCGTGAACTTTGCGGCGGCACGCACGTGCAGCGCACGGGCGACATCGGCCTCTTCAAAATTGTTGCCGAAGGTGGTATTGCTGCGGGCATTCGCCGCCTGGAAGCGGTGACGGGCGACAACGCCTTGGCGTATGTGCAACAGCTTGAGTCAAACGTTAACAGCGTGGCTACTGCCCTAAAGTCCACGCCTGCCGAAGTGCCTGCACGCGTGGCTGCGGTGCTGGAACAGATGCGCGCACTGGAAAAGGAGATGACGGCCTTGAAGAGCAAGCTCGCCTCATCGCAAGGCGACGACTTGCTGGCCAGTGCGGTCGACATCAAGGGCATCAAAGTGCTGGCCGCCATGCTGCCCGGCGCCGACGCCAAGGCCCTGCGCGAGACCATGGACAAGCTCAAAGACAAGCTCAAGTCGGCCGCCATCGTGCTGGCCGTGGTGGACGGCGGAAAAGTACAAATTGCAGCCGGCGTGACGGCCGACCACATGGGCAAAGTAAAGGCCGGTGAGCTGGTGAACTTTGTCGCCCAGCAAGTGGGCGGCAAGGGCGGTGGCAAAGCCGACATGGCCATGGCCGGCGGCACCGACGCAGCCGCGTTGCCAGCGGCTTTGAAGAGCGTGGCGGCGTGGGTGAGTGAGCGGGTGTGACGGCGCGGCGGGGCGCGAACCCTAAGCACGTCCGTCAGCGCAGGTGCCTGGGTTTACCTGCGGATCAGGTCCAGCAGCTCACGACAAAGCGCCATGCCCGTTGTTTGCGCCAGGTCGACCGCCAAGGCGCGACGATAGAAGGGGCTCAAGTCCAGCCCCACGCCGAGACCATGCACCCGCACTTGGCCTTCGTCGGCCAGGGCCTGCACCACATCACGCAAATGATGGTCCAGGTAATGTGAATCGTTGGCCAGTGCGGTGGCGCCGTCCATGGGGCAGCCGTCGCTGATGACGACGAGCAGCTTGCGCGGCTCGTCTCGGGCACGCAAGCGTGCTGCGGCCCAGAGCAGGGCTTCGCCGTCGATGCCCTCGCGGAACATGTCGCCTTTGAGCAGCGTGGCCAGGCCAGCCCGGGCGCGCCGCCAGGGGCTGTCTGCGGCTTTGAAGACCAGGCGCAGCGCTTCGTTCAAGCGGCCCGGGTGGGCCGGGCGGCCCGCGCGCTGCCAATCGCGCAGTGCGCGGCCACCGTTCCAGGCGGCTGTGGTGTGGCCCAGCACTTCGCAGCTGACGCCGGCCATCTCGCTGGCGCGGGCAAAGCTGTCGAGCAAGGCGGCCACGGCCTCGATGTGTTGGCGCATCGAGCCCGAGCAATCGACGAGAAAAGTGATGGCGCAATCGGCTTGTGGCTCGAACCTTTCAGTGCGAAACAAGCGCCGCTCGGTGGGTGACGCGATGAGCTGGCTGAGCCGTCGCCCGTCGATGCGGCCCTGCTCTTCGCCGCTGGCCCAGCCGTCTTGTTGGGGCGCTGCGAGCAGGGTTTTGATGTCGCGCGCCAGGCGGGTGTGGTTGATGCCGCTTTGTGCAATGCGTGCGTCGAGCTGTGCGCGGTACTGGGCTTGTTGTGGGGGCCGCGTCAACGTGGCAGCTTGCACTTCTTGGTCGTAGGCGGTGGTGAAGACGCGGTAGCGCCCAGCGGCCTCACTCAGCACGCGGCTGATGCCGCTGACGGTGTCGGCGATGTTGTTGTCGATGCTGGCGTCCAGGTCCATCAAGAGGCTGAAGGCCGCGCGCTCATCGTCGTCGTTCTCGGTGGCGCTGTTGTCGCTGGCTTGCTCGTCGTCGCCACTGCGCAGCATGTCAGCCACCAAGTGGCCAATCGCCAAGGCGTGCTGCGCATAACCTGATTGCTCAGATCGGGTACGGCGCAGGCCTGCCAGTGCGTGGCCCATGACGGGCGAGAGAGCGGCGCGCGTGGCCTCCATCATGTCTTCAGTGGCTTCCAGCACAGGGTCGTTCGTGACGCGGGCGCGACAGATTTGTGTCACCGTGTAGAGCAGCAACCCACTCGCACTTTCTGTCAAGCGCGAGCGATGAAAGGCCAGCGCCCATTGCTCAAAGCGGTGGCGCAAGTTGTGCGCCATGCCGAGCAGGGCAGGGCTGGCGAGCGACTCCACGCGCACTTGCTCCAGCACGTCAAAAAGCAAACGTTCGACATGACCGGATGGCATCAGCGTGGCGTGCAGCTTGGCGTCGGACAAACGCAAGCGCAACGCCAGACCATCAGCTGCACCACGAAACGACGCTTCGTCGTCTTCCCCTACTTTGGGATGCAAGTGCGGTGCAAACAGCGGCAGCGCCTTGCGCCCGCGGTGCAAGCGGCGGCTGCGAAAGTGCAGGTCGCGCTCGGTGGTTAACGCCCGAATTGAAGCGGCGCCCAGCTCTTCCAGGCGCTGCTGTTCGCGCGCCAGTTGTTGCACGGTGGCGGTGTCGTCCAACATGGTGTGTTAAGCCAACAGCAATTCACGGTTGAAGCAACGCTGGAAGTACTCTCCCACCACAGCGCGTTCGCTTTCTTCGCACTTGTTGACGTAGGCCAGGCGCAGGGCCAAGTCGATGTTGGTGAAGATCTCGATGTTCTCGCCCCAGGTGATGAGTGTGCGCAAGCTCATCAAGGTCGACACATCACCTGCTGCAAAACCGCTGCGCGTCAAACCTGCCAGCGCCACCATCTGGGCGAGCAGCGCTGTGTGCTCTGTGCCCGCCAAGCTCGGCACGCGTGCCGCCACGATGGCAGCTTCTTCTTCGGCGCCCAGGTAGTTGAGCGTGGCGACGATGTTCCAGCGGTCAATCTGTGCGTGGTTCAAGCGCTGCGCGCCGGCGTACAAGCCGTTCAGGTTGCCCTGCCCCACGGTATTGGCCGTGGCAAAAAGGCGGAACTGCGCATGCGGCGTGATGACACGGTTTTGGTCCAGCAAAGTGAACTTGCCGTCGCGTTCCAGCACACGCTGGATGACGAACATCACATCGGGGCGGCCGGCGTCGTATTCGTCAAACACCAAGGCCACGGGCCGTTGCAGGGCCCAGGGCACGATGCCTTCTTGGAATTCGGTGACTTGCTGGCCATCCTTCAAGACCACGGCGTCGCGCCCCACCAAGTCAAGTCGGCTGATGTGGCCGTCCAAATTGACGCGAACACAAGGCCAATTCAAGCGCGCTGCGACTTGTTCAATGTGGGTACTTTTGCCGGTGCCGTGCAGGCCTTGCAGCATCACGCGCCGGTTGCGCGTGAACCCAGCCAGGACGGCCAACGTCACATCGTGATTGAAGCGATACGCCGGGTCGACTTCGGGCACATGCTCGTCGCGCTCTTCAAACACCGGCACGAGCAACTGGGAGTCAAAACCAAACAGTTCGCCTGCGCTGCGCTGTTGTGTGGGATGGAGGTGGTGAAGATCGGTCACGTCGGGCTACTTGGTTTTCTGTTTGGGTGATGCCATGGATGTCGCCGGCTTTTCCAACTCCGCCAACGCCGATGCTGCACGCTGCAATGCGGGCAGCACGCTGCGTGCTTTGTCGGCTTGCAAACGCATGCTGGGCGCTTGCACCGCAATGGCTAAGGTGGAACGTGCAGTTTTGTCAAGTGCAGGCACCAACACTGCCACGCACACCAAGCCGGGCAAGAACTCCTCGTCGTCAGTGGCGTAGCCGTTTTTGCGGATGGCCTTCATGTCGCGCTCTAACGCCACCGCGTCGGTACTGGTCTTGGCCGTGTAGGCCTGCATCGGCGCTGCCAACATCAAACGTTGGCGCTGGCTGGGCGTCATCTGTGACAAAAAGAGCTTGCCACTGGCAGAACAGTGGGCCGGTACGCGGCTGCCCGGGTGCAGATAAAAGCGCAGTGGCGCGGCGGTTTCTACGCGGTCCAGATAGACCACTTCACCGGCGCTCAATGTGGTGATGTTGCAGCTCTCGCCCAGCTCATCAGCCAAACGGCGCAGCACCAAGTGGCGTGCCCCGTGCAGGCTGCTGTTGAGCAAGAGCTGCTCGGCCAGGCGGCGCAAACGCGCGC
>JAYVRO010000394.1:0-4264 GCA_043776165.1 Rubrivivax sp.
GAGGCCTTGGTGCAATCCGTTCGCGAAACGCCAGTCGCCAGGCGAGTCAAGCGAACACCTACGGTTGAGCCTGCCCTGGCCGCCGCGCAGCGCGCGACAGAGTCCCCAGCGACTTCGCCGCTGGGGGAGGGCGCCGCCGATAGCGCCGCGCCCACACGCAAGCGCCGTCGGCGCCGACGCAAGCCAGGAGAGTCGGCAACAACTGGCAGTGACAACGGACCTTGACAGATCCATCGTGTCAACACATCGATACGGCTGGCTATAATCTGGGGTTGTTTCCTTGCCGGTGTAGCTCAGTTGGTAGAGCAGCGCATTCGTAATGCGAAGGTCAACAGTTCGATTCCGTTCATCGGCACCATTGAAATCCGAAACTCAGCCCAGCCCTCAAGGCTGGGCTTCGTTGTTTCTGGGCTCCAAAGAGCGGTTGGCGCAGTGCAGCTGATGCGTCAGTCTTCAGCGCTCTGGGTAGGCCCTGGTGTGCCGTGCCCCAAGCCGCTTGAGAAGCTCGGTTAGAATGCGCGACCCCATCGCTGGGGAACAAGCACGGCGCCGGTTGGTTTCACTGGTGACCGCAAGTCAACGGGCAGCGAAGAGAACACTGGCAGACATGCCAACTCCAGCCGCCCATCTGGGAACCGCCTGAGTCATGTCGCGAGTTAACGAGCGACGCCTTGGCGGCTTCCACGAGCACCACGCAAGGAAAGTCATGACCCTGGCCATCACACAAAAAGCCGACATCGTCAAAGCCAACGCACGCGCTGCCAACGACACCGGTTCGCCCGAAGTTCAAGTCGCGCTGCTCACAGCACGCATCAACGAACTCACGCCCCACTTCAAGACACATGCCAAAGACCACCATGGTCGCCGTGGCTTGCTGACCATGGTCAACAAGCGCAAGAGCTTGTTGGCATACCTGAAGGACCGCGAGCCCTCGCGCTACGTGGCCCTCATCGCCAAGCTCGGCCTGCGTAAATAAACAGATTTGACGCGCCGGCCCACTGCGGGTTGGCGTTTCACTGGAGCCACAGCCCAGCCAGCGATGCTTTGTCATTCCACTACCTCCACTGTGCTGGGCGTATTGGAATGGCATGACGCTGCAAGCCCAAACTCCCGGTCCTTGGCACCACCGCAAAAGCGTGCCGCATGCCTACCGGAGAAAACCACATGAGCATGTTCAACAAAGTCACCAAGACCTTCCAATGGGGTCAGCACACCGTCACGCTAGAAACCGGTGAAATCGCGCGCCAATCCACCGGCGCGGTGCTGGTCAATATCGACGACACCGTGGTGCTGGCCACTGTGGTGGTGAAGAACGAAGTCAAGACCGGCCAAGACTTCTTCCCGTTGACCGTTGACTACATCGAAAAAACCTACGCTGCCGGCAAGATCCCAGGCAGCTTCTTCAAGCGCGAGGGCCGCCCCAGCGAACTTGAAACGTTAACCAGTCGTTTGATCGACCGACCTATTCGCCCCTTGTTTCCTGACGGCTTCTTCAATGAAGTTCAGGTGGTTGTTCATGTGCTGAGCCTGAACCCTGAGGTGCAGGCCGACATCGCAGCCCTCATCGGCACCAGCGCTGCCTTGGCCATCAGCGGTTTGCCATTCAACGGCCCCGTCGGTGCAGCTCGCGTGGGCTATGTGAATGGTGAATACGTCTTGAACCCAGGCCAGACAGCGCTTGCCAACAGCGAGATGAATCTCGTAGTGGCCGGCACCGATGGCGCCGTGCTGATGGTGGAGAGTGAAGCCAATCAGTTGTCCGAAGAAATCATGTTGGGCGCTGTGGTTTATGGCCACGACCAGGGGCGCGTCGCTATCAACGCCATCAACGACTTGGTCCGTGACGCTGGCAAACCCGACTGGGCTTGGCATGCACCCGCCAAAGACGAGGCCTTCATTGCCAAGATCAACGCTTTGGCCGAGGGCCCGTTGCGCGCGGCTTATCAGATCCGCAGCAAACAAGCTCGCACACAGGCTTGCCGCGAAGCCACAGCCAACACCATGGCCGCACTGAAGGCCGAGGGAACGGTCGTCGATTCAGTCAAGGTGGAAGGCCTGCTGTTCGAGATCGAGAGCCGCATCGTGCGCAGTCAGATCTTGGCCGGTGAGCCGCGCATCGATGGCCGCGACACCCGCACCGTTCGTCCCATTGAAATTCGCACCAGCGTGCTGCCGCGCACACACGGCTCTGCGTTGTTCACGCGGGGTGAAACTCAAGCCCTGGTGGCCGCCACCTTGGGCACAGCGCGGGACGCCCAACGCATCGACGCGTTGGCCGGCGAGTTTGAAGACCACTTCATGCTTCACTACAACATGCCCCCTTTCGCAACCGGCGAAACGGGTCGCGTGGGCACGCCCAAGCGCCGCGAAATCGGCCACGGTCGTTTGGCCAAGCGCGCCTTGGTAGCGGTACTGCCGAGCAAGGAAGACTTCCCCTACACCATGCGTGTGGTGTCAGAGATCACCGAGTCCAACGGCTCGTCGTCGATGGCTTCCGTCTGCGGTGGCTGCCTGAGCTTGCTCGACGCCGGTGTGCCGTTGAAAGCCCACGTGGCGGGTATTGCCATGGGCCTCATCAAGGAAGCCAACCGCTTTGCAGTATTGACCGACATCCTGGGTGACGAAGATCACCTGGGCGACATGGACTTCAAGGTCGCGGGCACCACGGCCGGCATCACCGCGTTGCAAATGGACATCAAGATCCAGGGCATCACCAAAGAGATCATGCAAGTCGCATTGGCGCAGGCCAAAGAGGCGCGCCTGCACATTTTGAGCAAGATGACCGAAGCCATGGGTGGCGCAAAAGCCGAAGTCAGCCAGTTTGCACCGCGCCTATACACCATGAAGATCAACCCGGAAAAGATCCGAGACGTGATCGGCAAGGGTGGTTCGACCATTCGCGCGCTGACCGAAGAAACTGGTTGCACGATTGACATCAGTGAAGACGGCACCATCACCTTGGCGTCCACCGATGCCGACAAGGCGGCGCACGCCAAGAAGCGCATTGAAGAGATCACGGCTGAGGTTGAAATTGGCAAGATCTACGAGGGTGCTGTGACCAAGATCCTTGATTTTGGTGCGCTCGTCAACCTGATGCCAGGGAAAGATGGTTTGCTGCACATCAGCCAGATCGCGCACCAACGGGTTGAAAAGGTCACCGACTTCCTCACCGAAGGCCAAATCATCAAGGTCAAGGTGCTGGAGACGGACGAAAAGGGCCGTGTGAAGTTGTCGCTCAAGGCCTTGCTGGAGCGCCCTGAGGGCTACGTGGAGGAGGAGCGCCCGCGTCGCGAACGTTTTGATCGTGACGACCGGGGTGGTCGCGGCGACCGAGGTGATCGTCCTCGTCGTGATCGCGAGCCGCGTGAAGCGCGCCCTGACGATGCGGCACCTGCGGCACCTGCTGCACCTTCTACGCCGTCGTCGAACGACTCCCACAACCATTGACATGAGCAGCATGCGCGCCATCGAGATCAGCGGTTTCGGAGCGCCTGAGGTGCTGCGCGAAACGCAGCGCCCGGTGCCGGTTGCGGCAGCGGGTGAGTTGCTGATCGCCGTGCAGGCGTCGGGCATCAACCGGCCCGACGTGTTGCAACGCAAGGGCCTATATCCGATGCCGCCGGGCGTATCTGATCTGCCTGGTTTGGAGATCGCCGGCACAGTGGCGGGTGGTGCGCAGGCGGATCTGGACGCTGCGGGCTTCAAGATCGGCGACGCCGCGTGCGCGTTGGTGGCTGGCGGTGGTTACGCGCAGTACTGTGTAGCACCGGTGGGCCAGTGCCTGCCGGTGCCCAAAGGCTTGTCGATGATCGAGGCGGCGAGCCTGCCTGAGACATTTTTTACGGTGTGGCAAAACGTCTTTGCCATCGCGCGTTTGCAGCGCGGCGAAACACTCTTGGTGCAAGGTGGCAGCAGTGGCATTGGTGTCACCGCCATAACGCTGGCCAAGGCCTGGGGCTGCACTGTCATCGTCACCGCAGGTGCTGACGACAAATGCGCCGCCTGTGTGGCCTTGGGTGCTGATCACGCCATCAACTACCGCACGCAGGACTTTGTTGCCGAGGTCAAACGTTTAACCAACGGGCGCGGCGTGGATGTCGTGCTCGACATGGTGGCTGGTCAGTACATTGCGCGCGAAGTGGAATGTTTGGCCGACGATGGCCGCCTGGCTGTGATCGCCGTGCAAGGCGGCGTGAAGAGTAGCCTGGACGCCGGCACCTTGTTGCGTCGGCGGTTGTCCATCACGGGTTCGACATTGCGCCCA
>JAYVRO010000395.1:0-4250 GCA_043776165.1 Rubrivivax sp.
CTGCAAGTGCCGAGGCGTGAGCGACGCGGCGTCTACCGTCAACACCCCAGGCGCGGACAGCTCGGGAACGAGCAGCAGGCCAGACGTCCACACCGGCACGGAGACGGCCTCTTGTAAGGCCTTCTGGAACTGCACCAAGAAGCCACAACTGGTCGTGATGGCGGCGGCGCCCTCTTGCACCAAAGCCTGCGCCGCCGCTATGAACGGCGTCAGCAAGGTGTCATCGGCCTCGCGCACCACACGCTGCGCGCTGGCACCGTGCACCACGCGGTAGCGAACAGGCATGGCAAAGCTCGCGGCGTGGCCCACGTCGCCCAGCACACGCGGAAAACGCGTTTGCAGCATCAACACACCCAAAAAACTCATGGCTGTGAAGGGGGGAACCCCGGGGCATTCAGCGCGGGGGCGCGCCCTATGCTCACCAACTTGTTGCTCATCGTTCTGGAGTGTCCATGAAATTCTCTCGTCACTTGTTTGTTTTGCCGGTGCTGTTGGCCACCTTGGGCGCACAGGCCCAAACCAAATGGGACTTGCCCGCCGCCTACGCCGCCAGCAACTTCCACACCGAAAACCTGGTGCAGTTTGCCAATGATGTGGACAAGGCCAGCGCTGGCAAATTGAAAATCACGGTGCATGCCAACGCGTCGCTCTTCAAAGCGTCCGAGATCAAACGTGCGGTGCAGGGCGGACAAGCACAGATGGGCGAAATTCTGCTCGTCAATTTTCAGAACGAGTGGCAGATTTTTGGCGCCGATGGCCTGCCCTTTTTGGCCGACAGCTACGACACGTCGGCCAAGCTGTGGGCTGCGCAAAAGCCGCTCTTGGAGAAAAAAATGAACGAGCAAGGCATGATGGTTTTGTACGCCGTGCCGTGGCCGCCGCAAGGCGTTTATTCCAAAAAGCCATTGGCCAGTGCGGCTGATTTGAAGGGCATGAAGTGGCGCGCTTACAGCCCCGCCACGGGACGCATCGCCGAGCTGGTGGGTGCGCAGCCCGTCACCGTGCAAGCCGCTGAAGTGAGCCAGGCTTTTGCCACCGGCGTGACTGAAAGCATGATGAGTTCTGGCTCCACCGGTGCCGACGCCAAACTCTACGAACACGTCAAGTACTGGTACGACACACAAGCGTGGTTGCCCAAGAACGCGGTGCTCGTCAACAAGGCCGCCTTTGATGCGCTCGACCCCGCCACCAAACAGGCCGTGCTCAAGGCCGGTGCTGATGCCGAAGTGCGCGGCTGGGCAGCCAGCAAACGCGCCAACGGTGAATCTCTGGACAAGCTCAAGGCCGGTGGCATGCAAATCTTGCCGCCATCAGCCCAGCTCAAAAGCGACATGAAGGCCGTGGGCGCCACGATGCTCAAAGAGTGGCTCGACAAGGCCGGCCCTGAGGGCAAACAACTGGTCGATGCCTTCAACAAATAGGGGCTCAGGTGAATCGGCAGCAGGTGACATGAGGTGACTTGACATGAGGCGCGCATTGGATGCCCTGTATGACGGCGCGGCCGCACTGGCCGCGCTGTGCATGGTGGGTTTGTTGGTGATGGTGTTGTTGTCGGTGCTTGGGCGGCAGCTGCACTTTCATGTCCCCGGCACCGACGCCTACGCGGGTTACATGATGGCCGCCGCCGGTTTTTTGGCGCTGGCGCACACACTCAAACGCGGTGAACACATTCGCGTCACACTCTTGCTGTCGGCGCTCAAGGGCAAAGGCGCAGGCAAGGCACATCACGCACTGGAGGTCTGGGCCCTGTCAGCCGCCGCAGCCTTGGCCGGCCTGAGCGCTTATTACGCCTGCCGTTTGTCATGGCAGTCATACACCTTCCATGACATCTCTACCAGCAATGACGCCACGCCGCTGTGGATACCGCAGTTGGCCATGGCCGCTGGCACGCTCACCTTGCTGATTGCCTTCATCGATGAACTGGTACTGGAGCTGCGCGGCCAGCGCGTGCAAGTGGCCAGCGACGAAGCCATGCACAACGAATGAGGCGACTCACTTGCGCACTGTGAAGCAAAACCATCATGTCTGACCTCGCCATCACCGTCTTGCTCATCGGCTCGCTCTTCCTCATCCTGGGCAGCGGCGTGTGGATCGGCCTCACCCTGTCGGGCGTGGCCTGGATTGGCATGCAGCTCTTCAGCGCTCGCCCTGCGGGTGACGCCATGGCCGTCACCATCTGGGGCTCGGCATCCAGCTGGACACTCACCGCCTTGCCGCTTTTTGTGTGGATGGGCGAGATCCTTTTTCGCACCCGTTTGAGTCAGGACATGTTTCGCGGCCTGGCACCCTGGATGCAAAGCCTGCCCGGGCGTTTGCTGCACGTCAATGTGGTGGGCTGCGCGATCTTTGCGGCGGTGTCGGGGTCGAGTGCCGCCACCTGCGCCACCATCGGCAAGATGAGCCTGCCAGAGCTGAAAAAGCGCGGCTACCCCGACGGCATTTCCATTGGTTCACTGGCCGGTGCGGGCACCCTGGGTTTGCTCATCCCGCCCTCGATCATCATGATCGTTTACGGCGTCAGCGCTGACGTTTCCATCGCCCAGCTGTTCATTGCCGGTGTGCTGCCGGGGGTCATGTTGGCCGCACTTTTTTCCGGCTACCTGATGTTCTGGGCCTGGCGCAACCCGGGGCTGGTGCCCCCGGCCGACGCGCCCATGAGCCTGGCACAAAAGATCAGCGAATCACGTCACCTCATCCCCGTGGTGTTGTTGATCATTGCGGTGCTGGGCAGCATCTATTCGGGCGTGGCCACCGCCACAGAAGCAGCCGCCATTGGCGTGCTGGGCTCGTTGGTCATATCGGGTGTGCAAGGCTCGCTGAGCTGGGCCACCTTCAAAGAGAGCCTGCTTGGCGGCACGCGGCTGTACTGCATGATCGCTTTGATCTTGGCGGGGGCCGCGTTCTTGACGCTCAGCATGGGCTACATCGGCCTGCCACGGCACTTGGCGGAATGGATCGCGGGCATGGGCCTCACGCAGTTCCAGCTGCTTTTTGTGCTGATGCTTTTTTACGTCGTGCTGGGCTGCTTCTTGGACGGCATCAGCATGGTCGTGCTGACCATGGGCGTCATCTTGCCCACCGTTCAGAAGGCGGGCATCGACCCGCTGTGGTTTGGCATCTTCATCGTGCTGGTGGTTGAGATGGCGCAGATCACACCGCCCGTGGGCTTCAACCTTTTTGTACTGCAAGGCATGACGCAGCGTGAGATTGGCTGGATCGCCAAAGTCACGCTGCCGTTTTTCTTCTTGATGATTGCCGCCGTGGCGCTGATCTACTTCTTTCCGCAAATCGTCACGGCGCTACCGAACCAGATGCGTGGCTAAAACTGCGCGGTGTAAGCCACGCGTTCAGCATCAAGCCGCTGCAGGCGGCCCCGCCTTCTTGACGCGCTTCAGGCGCTTGATCAGCGCCTCGCGGTCGGGCATGGGCGCACCGCAGCTCACGCGCTTGGCCAGTGCGGCGTCAAGGGCGCCTTCCAGACCATTGCGATCGACCGAGAACGACGTGTGATGCGGCTTGCCCTTTTTGTCAGTCCAGGTGGAGGTGATGCGCAGGAGCCCGGCCTTGGCGCCCTTGGTCCAGACAAAACGGATGCCTGCAGCCTGTGTGGTGCTGGTGCGCAACAAGCGCCCGGCCACGCTGCCACCGCGCTTGCCGGCTTTGGGCAGGCCCATGTCCTTGGCGGCTTTGAGCGCGGCTTTTTTGGCCTTCTCGGCGCCCCCAAATTTGCCTGAGGCAAAGTACTTGCTTTGGCCCGGGCCGCCGCCGTTGATGCGCAGTTGATGGCCTTCGATGACGCCTTCGCGCCGAATGGCCACGATGTGCGCGCTGGCTTGCGTCGCTGTCGGAGTGGTTGTTGCCATTTGTTCACCTTTCGATGTGAAGGGCCGCTGGGGTACACATGTGGGGTTGGTTCATGTGCTGCGGCTCGTATCAACCCCTGGGCCGCTATTGTCGCTTGTTAACACCCCCTTTTGGCAAGCGTTTTTAACAAACGAAGTAGCTGGTTTTTCACAGGCAGTTTTGGCGATAACGCGCGATGCGCGCTCCTAGCATGTTGGCGCGTACCGCCACGCCCGAGCATCGCCTGAGGAATCCCATGTCCGACATGTCAAAGCCCCCCCTGGAACTGCTGCCACTCCCGGGCGAGGCCCCCGCGCCGCCGCGCCGCATCCTGCAGACACCGGGATTTGAGCCCTTCGTCTGGCCCACGCCCGCCCTGCCTTGTTACCCCGGCGCCACGTGCCAGA
>JAYVRO010000396.1:0-4245 GCA_043776165.1 Rubrivivax sp.
AAGTTGTCGTAGTTGTGCGTGGCCGCCTGGGCACTCGCCGAAGTGGCGCTGGCGCTTTGCGTGGCTGCCGTGGTCAAGGGTTGATTGAGCACGGGCAGAGCCGCACCGCCGTCCGTACCCGTGCGCAAATACTGCGCTGGCATTTGTTGTGGCGCTTGTTGGTGCGCAGGCCCAGGCACCACGCTCATCACGGGCGGTGTGCGCTGCTCGCTGCGGCGCACCGAGCTCAAGCCCGTGGCGATGACGGTCACGCGCAGCTGGTCACCCAGACCTTCGTCATAGGCCGTGCCGTAGATGACATGCGCGTCGTCAGCTGCGTAGCGGCGAATGGTGTTCATCGCGTTGCGGCTCTCTGCGAGCTTGAAGGTGCCCTTGCTCGCGGCAATCAGCACCAACACACCGCGTGCACCCGACAGGTCAATGCCCTCGAGCAGTGGGCAGGCCACCGCCGCGTCTGCGGCCTTGGTCGCGCGGTCAGGGCCACCAGCGGTGGCCGTTCCCATCATGGCTTTGCCGGGCTCGCTCATCACGGTCTTCACGTCTTCAAAGTCGACGTTCACCAAGCCAGGGATGTGGATGATGTCACTGATGCCGCCCACGGCATTCTTGAGCACGTCGTTGGCATGCGCGAAGGCCTGCTCTTGCGTCACGTCGTCGCCCATCACTTCGAGCAGCTTCTCGTTCAGCACCACGATCAGGCTATCAACATTGGCCTCTAACTCGGCCACGCCAGCGTCGGCTTGGCTCGAGCGGCGCTTGCCTTCAAACTCAAACGGCTTGGTGACCACGCCGACCGTCAGGATGCCCATTTCTTTGGCGATGCGCGCAATGATGGGCGCCGCGCCCGTGCCCGTGCCCCCGCCCATGCCCGCCGTGATGAAGAGCATGTTGCAGCCCGAGATGGCATCGCGGATTTGCTCGGTGGCGTCATCAGCCGCTTTGCGCCCCACCTCGGGTTTCGAGCCCGCTCCCAGGCCGCTGGCACCGAGTTGCACGAGGGTTCGAGCGCCGCTGCGGTTGAGCGCTTGCGCGTCGGTGTTGGCGCAGACGAACTCCACACCTTGCACACCCTGCGTGATCATGTGTTCAACGGCGTTGCCGCCGCCGCCGCCAACGCCGATCACCAAGATGCGTGTGCCTTGGTCAAATTCTTCAATCATTTCAATGGGCATGTAAGCCTCCTACGGTAAGTTGCAGTTGCCGAAAAAGAACGTCTCTCAACTCGAAGCCCTGGTGATGTCACTGGGCTTACTTCTACTTGAAACAAACGGGTCATGTCAAACTTTAAAGAAAAAAATGAAACTTCAATGAGCAGCTAAAAATTGCCTAAAAACCAGTCCTTGGCGCGACTCAGCACCGAACCCATGGAGCCCGCCTGCGCCGCCGCCTTCAAGCCACGCGCGCGCGCTAAGCGCGCTTCTTCCAGGAGGCCCATCACCGTGGCCGAACGTGGGCTGGCCACCATGTCCGACAAAGCCGCGCGGTACAGCGGTGTGCCTTTGCGCACGGGCTTCAAGAAGATGTCTTCACCCAGCTCCACCATGCCGGGCATGACGGCTGAGCCCCCGGTGATGACGATGCCGCTGGACAGCAGCTCCTCAAAGCCGCTGTCTTTGATAACCTGGTGCACTAGCGAGAAAATCTCTTCGACGCGGGGTTCAATCACCCCGGCTAACGCTTGACGTGACAACATGCGCGGTGTGCGGTCGCCCAGACCCGGCACTTCCACCTGTTGCGACGGGTCGGCCAACAACTGCTTGGCCACACCGTGCTCGACCTTGATCTCTTCAGCGTCTTTGGTGGGCGTGCGCAGCGCCATCGCGATGTCGCTGGTGATGAGGTCTCCGGCAATCGGAATCACGGCCGTGTGGCGCACTGAACCGTCGGTGTAGATCTGCACGTCCGTGGTGCCCGCGCCGATGTCGACCATGGCCACGCCCAGGCTCTTTTCGTCATCGCTCAGCACGCCCGCGCTGGACGCACTGGGGTTCAGCACCAGTCGCTCCACTTCGAGCCCGCAGCGGCGCACACATTTCATGATGTTCTCGGCCGCACTTTGTGCGCCGGTCACGATGTGCACACGCACCTCCAGGCGGCTGCCGCTCATGCCGATGGGCTCTTTCACTTCGTGCCCGTCGATCACAAACTCCTGCGGCTCGACCAGCAACAACCGCTGGTCACCTGGAATGTTAATGGCTTTGGCCGTTTCCACGACGCGGCTCACGTCCACGGGTGTGACTTCGCGGTTGTCGCGCACGATGACCATGCCGGTGCTGTTCTGGCCACGGATGTGGCTGCCGGTGATGCCGGTGTAGACACGGTCGATCTTGCACGCGGCCATCATCTCGGCCTCTTTCAGTGCTTGCTGAATGCTCTGCACCGTGGCGTCGATGTTGACGACCACGCCGCGCTTCAAGCCATGGGTGGGCGCCACGCCCAGACCCACCACGCGCAGCTCGCCACCGTGCAAGACCTCGGCCGCCACGACCATCACTTTGGCGGTGCCGATGTCCAGCGCAAAGACCAGATCCTTGAATTCCTTGGCCATCGTGTCCTCAGGGCTTTTTTAGGGTGATTCGGGTGAGGGGCGTGGCCGGGGCGCCCGCAGCCACCCCCGTTGTGCTCACCCCGCGCAAGCGCAGCACGTAGCCGTCTTTGTGGCGCAGGTCGGCGTATTCCAGCGGCTTGTCGTACTTGCTGCGCACTTGCTCGGCTGTTCCCACAAAACGTTGCGTGCGTGCCAGCACGTCGGCGGGGCTGCCGCGCCCCAGTTCCAGCACGGCGCCACTGCCCAGCACAACGCGCCAGGAGCCGCGGCCCGACAGACTGAAGCTGTCGACACTGTTGCTCTGCGGATGCACAGAGCCGGTACTCAGGCCCTTCAGCGCCGGCGCCAAGGAGCGGTACATGGACAACATCTGCGCCGCGCTGCCTTCGGGCCCACTGAAGAGCGGCAGCGGTAGCTCTTCAACGTCAGCGGCGTTGGCGTCAAAAACCTCGCCCTGCTCGTTCACGAGTTGATCACCGCGGTCGTTGCCCTGCCACAGGGCCACGGGGTGGTGTTCTTCAATGTGCACCACCAACTGGTCGGGCCACACACGGCGCACCACGGCGTGGCGCACCCAGGGCACGGCCTCAAAAGCCGCGCGGCTGCGCTGCAAGTCGACGCTGAAAAAATTGCCCGCCACGCGCGGCGCGGCGTTGGCGCGCAAGGTGCCCACGGTGTTGCGTGTGATCTCACCTTCGAGCTGGATGCCGCGAATCGCCAACCAAGGTGAACGTGTGAACCACAGCACCGAGGCCAGCACAAGTGCCACTGCGGTGCCGATGTAGATGAGCGCTGAAACGGCGTTCATCAAGCGCACATCGCCGGGTAAGACCAGCGGCAATGGCAGTGTGGCGGTGCGCGACATGCGCATGCCGGTGCCCATGCCCGTGCTCATACCGATGCTCATGCGCCGCCCCCCGGTTGGGCGACCACGCGCCCTGGCAATGCGGCGGGGTGATCCAGCGTGGCCAGTGCCAGCAACTGCACGCACAGCGCTTCGTAGCTGATGCCTGCGGCGCGTGCCGACATGGGCACCAACGAATGCCCGGTCATGCCCGGGCTGGTGTTCATCTCCAGCAAGAAGAGTTGGCCGTCGCCGCGCCTTTGCATCAAGTCAGCCCGGCCCCAACCGCGGCAACCCAGCACCCGGTAGGCGGCCAAGGTCAAACGTTGGACTTCGGCTTCATCGGCAGCAGACAAGCCACTGGGGCAGCGGTAGCCGGTCTCTTCGGAGTGGTACTTGTGCTCAAAGTCGTAGTTGCCGTCGGGTGCGTCAATGCGCACCACGGGCAAGGCGCGGGCGTGGTCGTCGCTCCCCAGCACGGCGCAGGTCAGCTCGATGCCCTCGATGAACTCTTCGCACAGAACTTCGGTGTCAAAGCGCGCCGCGAGCTGCACGGCAGCTTGCATGTCCGAGTAACCATTGACTTTAGTGACACCGTTGCTGGACCCTTCGCGCGGTGGTTTCACGATCAATGGCAGGCCCAGCTCATCGGGCACAGCGCGCAGGCCTTGCAAGCTGTGCGCAGCAGCAGACAACACGACCCAGCGTGGTGTAGGCAAGCCAGCTGACATCCACACACGCTTGGTCATGACTTTGTCCATGGCGATGGCGCTGGCCATCACGCCCGAGCCGGTGTAGGGCAAACGCATCAGCTCCAGTGCGCCTTGCACCGTGCCGTCTTCGCCGTGGCGGC